>CAZYNG010000055.1:0-5856 GCA_964648615.1 uncultured Dehalococcoidales bacterium
TTTGTTACCGGTGGTGTGGTCAGTTCTGTTGGTAAGGGGATATCAGTAGCGTCTCTTGGGAAGATATTGGAAAGTCGCTCTATTTCCGTTTTGGCACAAAAGCTGGACCCTTATCTGAATGTTGACCCGGGCACGATGTCTCCATATCAGCATGGGGAGGTGTTTGTTACCCGGGATGGGGCGGAAACGGACTTGGATTTGGGACATTATGAAAGATTTATCGGTGTGGAATTAACTCGAGCCTCAAATGTTACCTCGGGTGAGATATACTCTACAATTATCGCTAATGAAAGGAAAGGCGATTTTTTGGGTGGCACCATTCAGATAGTGCCTCATGTGACAAATGAAATAAAAAGGCGTATCAGGCAAGTAGCTGAAATATCTAATGCCGATGTAGTCATAGTTGAAGTTGGTGGCACAGTTGGTGATATTGAGGGGCAGCCATTTCTTGAAGCCATTCGCCAGATGAGAAGGGAAGAAGGGAGAGATAACGTGTTGTATGTTCATGTTACCTTCTTACCTTACATTGCTACGACGGACGAATTAAAGACCAAGCCTACACAGCATAGTGTCAATGAACTAAGAAGGATTGGTATTCAACCGGATGTTATCCTGTGTCGCAGTGATAGGGAAATATCGGAAGGGATAAAGAACAAGATATCGCTTTTCTGCGATGTGCCCAAAGAAGCAGTTATTCCGTTGGTTACCAGTGAAAGTATCTATGAAGTGCCTTTGATGTTGGAGGGGTGTGGGTTGGGCGACTTCATAGTCACTCGCCTGGGGCTTAAGGCCGAGGAAGCAGATTTGGATGATTGGTATGAGATGGTGGCTAGGTTGAAAGCTCCTAAAGACCTGGTGGTCATCGGTTTGGTGGGAAAGTATGTTGAACTTCATGATGCTTATTACTCAGTGCGGGAGGCATTGCGCCATGCAGCTTTAGCGCAGAATTTGGATGTGAGGATGGAATGGCTTAGCTCGGAGGGACTGGATGACGGCAGTGATAATAAGCTGGGACAGGTTCAGGGAATAGTGGTGCCTGGTGGCTTTGGCGATAGGGGCATTGAAGGCATGATAGAGACAGCTAGGTTTGCCAGGGAGAAGGGTATTCCTTATTTAGGCTTGTGCCTTGGAATGCAGATTATGGTTATTGAATTTGCGCGTCATGTGTTTCATAATGGACGAGCTAATTCTACTGAGTTTGATGCTGATACTTCTTATCCTGTGATTGATTTGCTTCCAGAGCAGCGTGGTATTACTGAGAAAGGAGGGACAATGCGTTTAGGGACTTATCCCTGCTGCTTGGTGCCCGGGACAAAGGCAGCCCAGGCTTATAATGGGGAGATAGTTCATGAAAGGCATCGGCACCGTTTTGAGTTTAACAATCGTTTCCGTCAGACATTGGAGGAAGCGGGACTTGTAGTTAGTGGGCTTTCACCAGATGGGAAGTTGGTGGAAATCGTTGAGGTGAAGAATCACCCTTGGATGGTCGGTTGTCAGTTTCATCCTGAGTTCAAATCTCGGCCTGACAGTCCTCATCCACTTTTTGTGGACTTGATTAGAGTAGCTAAGGAGACGCTTGTTGAAGGCGCTCAAATAGGCTTGCCTTCGAATTAGACGATGAAATTATTTTTGGATACCGCTAATATAGAGCACATTCGCCACGGAGTAAGATTAGGAGTGGTCAGCGGAGTGACTACCAATCCTAGCTTAATATCCAGGGAGGGGAAGGTTGATTATCAAAAGTTGGTCAAAGAGATATGCGCTGTCGTTCCCGGACCGGTATCTACTGAGGTATTAAGCCAGGATGCTTCTGGGATGATTGATGAAGCCAGAGGAGTAGCTAAGTGGGCAGACAATATCGTAGTGAAAATACCGGCTAACCTTGAAGGAGTGGAAGCTACTTCGGTGTTATCTAAAGAAGGTGTTAAGGTGAACTTCACCTTATGTTTTTCTTTGAATCAGGCTCTGTTGGGGGTAGCTGCAGGAGCTAGCTTTGTGAGTCCTTTCGTAGGCAGGCTTGATGATATTGGTGAAGATGGCATGAAGGTGGTGGAGGATATTGTTGAATTCTTGCGTTTTTATCAACTCCCCACTCAGGTGATAGCAGCGAGCATTAGGCATCCGCAGCATTGCATGGTGGCGGCGGAAGTCGGTGCGCATATTGCTACCGTGCCCTATAAAGTGCTGCTCCAGATGATACAGCATCCTTTGACTGACATCGGAGTTAAGCGATTCATGGATGACTGGTCAAAGGTAATGAAGGACTGAGGAGGTTGCTATGGAAAGCATGACTGAACTTGAGGATAAAACTCGTGACGAATTAGAGGTGATGGCCAAGGAATGTGGCATTACTGGGTACTCCTCGCTGAAAAAAGCGGAACTTATTCGGCATATCCTGCAATCTCAAGCAGTGCAGCAAGGTAATTTGTTTGTGAGCGGTGTATTGGAGATTATGAATGAGGGTTATGGGTTCTTACGGCAAGATAGTTTTTTGCGTGGTGCTAATGACATCTATGTATCTAATTCTCAAGTTCGCCGGTTCAATTTGAGGAACGGCGATCATATTTGTGGAGAAGCTAGAGCTCCTAAGAATAGCGAAAAATATTATGGGTTACTTCGTGTGGAAAGTGTTGATGAGCTTGACCCTGAAGTAGTCAGGCAGCGTGCCAATTTCGGTTCTTTGACGCCCACCTTCCCCGACAAGTTGCTTAATTTGGAAACGACTCAGGGTGAACTGTGTACACGGTTGATTAATCTGGTAGCTCCCATAGGTAGGGGGCAGAGAGGCCTGATAGTCTCACCTCCTAAAGCGGGTAAAACAGTGCTCCTGAAGAAGATCGCGAATGCTATTATCACTAATTACAATGATGTTCACCTTATGGTTTGCCTGATTGGAGAAAGGCCTGAGGAAGTAACTGATATGAAGAGGTCAGTAGGAGCTGAGGTTATTGCTGCTACCTTTGATGAACCAGTGGAGAATCAGACTCGTGTGGCTGAGTTGGCATTGGAGAGGGCGAAAAGATTAGCGGAACTGAACAAAGATGTGGTTATTCTCCTCGATGGCATTACTCGTCTTACCAGAGCTTACAATTTAGCCATGCCTGTCAGCGGGCGCACTTTGTCTGGTGGTATTGACTCAGGGGCTTTGTATCCTCCAAAGCGATTTTTCGGTACTGCCCGCAATACCCAGGAAGGGGGTAGCTTAACAATCATTGCTACCTGCCTGGTGGATACTGGCAGTCGTATGGATGAGCTCATATATGAGGAGTTTAAAGGAACAGGGAATATGGAGCTTCATTTGGATAGAAAATTGGCAGAGAAGAGGATTTTCCCGGCAATAAACATAATTCCCAGTGGAACGAGGCGAGAAGAGCTCCTTCTGGATGAAGATACTGTAAAGCAAATATGGCTGCTCAGGCGTGTAGTTTCGATGATAGCTGAGGATTCTCCTGGTCCTAATGAAGCTACAGAGAGGTTGTTGAACAGGTTATCTAAGACGAAGAATAACGCTGAATTCTTAGCCACTTTGTCCAAAGAGATGTAAGGAATCTTGATTTTGCTATGGGCACCGGGGGCCCGAGTTGGGCATACAGAGTCAAGGTCAGAATTAAGAAGGCATTAGGGATGAACATTATTCTATGTGATGGTTGCATGTGGAACTGGCGGGGTGCTTGTAATCGTCCTGAGCGTCCCAATGCTATTTGGTGCCCTGACTATTGTAAGAAGGGCAAATGATCATGTTGTCCCCTCCAGTATCGCTGCCATTCCCTGTCCTCCACCGACGGGCATAGCCACGAGCCCATAACGCAAGTTTCTTCGCTTCATATCGTGCATAGCGGTAACTACTAATCTTGCTCCTGTTGCGCCAAGGGGATGTCCTAAGGCGATACCGCCTCCGTGAGGATTGGTGATATCCCAGCTTATATCAAGCTCTCTCATACAGGCGATAATCTGAGCAGCGAACACTTCGTTAAGCTCGATGAGGTCCATATCGCTAATGGTAAGCCTTGCTTTTTTGAGGGCTTTTTTTATTGCTGGCCCAGCTCCAAGTCCCATGTAGGCTGGGTCTACAGCCCCGGACGCGTAAGCTCTGATAGTTACCCAGGGCTTGAGTCCTGATGATTTAGCTTTACTACTTGACATAAGCACTACCGCCGCTGCGGCATCATTTATGCCTGAGGAATTACCTGCGGTAACCGTTCCACTTCTGTGAAACACCGGAGGCAGGAAAGCCATTCTTTCAAGGCTTGTGTCCATAGGACGTTCATCGGTGTCGAAGTGGATTGGTGGTCCTCCTTTTTTCTGTGGAACAGGCACAGGAGCGATTTCCTGTTTGAAAATTCCTTCTCTTATAGCTGTTTTGGCTCGCTGATGGCTAAGGAATCCCACTTCATCTTGCTGAGTCCGGCTTATATTGTATTTGGCCGCGATGTTTTCTGCAGTATTACCGATGTGATAGCCGTAGAATGTCTCCCACAGTCCATCAAGCACCATGAGGTCTACAATGTCTGCTCTGGCGTTGATGCTCATCCTGTAGCCCCAACGAGCTTTGGGAAGGATATAGGGACAGTGACTCATGTTCTCCATTCCTCCAGCAACCACAACGTCTGCTTCGCCAAGCATTATCGCCTCAGCTCCCAACGTAATGGCTTTCAATCCTGAGGCGCAGACCTTATTTACCGTATAAGAGGGTGTTTCTTTAGGGATGCCTGCATAGATAGCAGCCTGACGGGCGGTGTTCTGTCCCTGTCCTCCTTGAAGGACATTTCCCATGATTACCTCGTCAACTTGAATTTCCTGTAAGGAGGAATCCCAATCCTGGCATTTTGCCTCTAACTCAGAAGCCTCTTCGCCTTTAAAAGCGGAAGGTCCGTAGCTTAGAAGTTTCCTGCCGGTTTTTGGTCTTAAGCCGGCGCGTTCAAGCGCTTCGGTGATCACCAGGCGGCCTAGATTGACAACGGGGATATCTCTTAAGCTGCCACCGAATGTACCGATTGGTGTCCTTGCTCCGCTGACTATAACAACTTCCTTCGTTACTACCTCCTGTTTTCCATAACCTTAGCGAGCAGCAGGCTCTGGCAGTGTTGCTCTGCTTGCCTTGATTAATAAAACCCGTCCACTAGTGGCCGATTATCATCGAGGAGCCACATTAAGAGAATTGTAGAAACAATTCGGGGAAAAAGCAATGTAATCTTAGTGGGCAGTATTAAGTGGCCTCGGCAATGTTAATATCAAAATCACCCCAAGTGAACGAGGAGACCTCTTCGAAGTCTAGCTATATTATCACCAACCCCTCATCCGAATACAAAAAGCGCTAGCCGCAAAATGCTAGTGCCTCTAAATTACCTGGTGGAGGTGGGAGAGGGTGGAACTCTATGCTACCGAAATTATTCTCCACAACCTTCGGGAGCGGCGGGCTTTGGCAATACTGTTCTGCTGGCCTTGGTCTATGCCGCATCTTCCGCTGGTGGCTTGACAGGCCCTTCAGAGAAGCTTTTCGAACAATTCTTGAAGAAGAAGCAGCTTATCCTAGCTTTACAGAAGCTGCTTATCTCCTATGCAAGACCTACAGCGCAGGTGTATTGCGCCTAGCGGTATTCGTCAAGCAATATCGCCTTGAGGCAAGCCAACTCAAGGGTTTGTTAAGTTCGACTTTGTTAGAAGCGTTGACAGCCAGCGAGCAGAACTCTTAAGGTGGTCAGAAATGTTAATATGGTAAATCCCAGAATAAAATGCAGGTCAAAATGGAGAAGTAGACCATTAGCACCTGTGTATTACAAGAAATGGTCGATTCATAACAAAAGGATGTGAAAAATGGCCAGCAGTTACGCTCTAGGTGGACATTTTAGCATCAGC
>CAZYNG010000056.1:0-1427 GCA_964648615.1 uncultured Dehalococcoidales bacterium
AACAATCTAGCTAGAAGGGACTTTGGATGAAAGAAGTTGTGGTATTGAGTGGTAAAGGTGGAACGGGGAAGACAAGCATAGTAGCTTCCTTTGCTGCTTTAGCTCAGAGTAAGGTCCTGGCTGACTGCGATGTCGACGCTGCTGACCTTTACCTTCTCCTCCAACCGCAGATTAAACAGGAGCACGAGTTTTGGAGTGGACAAACTGCACATATTGATAATGAAAAATGCAATGAATGTGGGCTTTGTGAGGAGGTATGCCGTTTTGGAGCCATACAGAATTATGCTGTAGACCCGATCTCGTGTGAAGGTTGCGGTTTTTGCTCCCAGATTTGCCCTGTTGATGCCATTACTATGCACGAAAACATGTCAGGGCATTGGTTCATGTCAGAAACGCGTTATGGTCCTCTGGTTCATGCCAGACTAGGCATTGCTCAGGAAAATTCAGGAAAGCTAGTGGCATTGGTAAGACAGAATGCCAAACATATCGCTGAAGAAGAGAATTTGAGCTACATAATTGTTGATGGTCCTCCAGGTATTGGCTGTGCTGTTATTTCGTCACTATCCGGGGCTAATTTAGCCTTGCTGGTAACTGAACCGACGTTGTCGGGAATGCATGATTTAGACCGCGTCATTGAACTTTGTCGTCATTTTGGTATTCCTGCCATGGCATGCATAAACAAATACGATATAAATGAGGAAAACTCGCGCCAGATTGAGAGCTATTGTGCTAACCAGAAAGTAGAAGTTGTATCCCGGATACCGTTTGATAATGTGGTTACTGAGGCTCTGGTTAATGGGTTGCCTGTGGTGGAGTTCTCCGATGGGAGGGTCAAGCAGGAGATATATAATTTATGGCGTAAGGTATCTGAGAGACTGACGCCATGAGCATCAGAGGAAATATAAGTGAGATATTAAGTGACTTACCTGAGGGGGTGGAGGTAGTAGCTGCGGCGAAAGCGAGGACTCCTGAGGAGGTGTTTGAGGCGGTTCAATCAGGAGTAAAAATCATCGGGGAGAATTATGTCCAGGAGGCAGAGAAGGCTTATGAAATGGTGGGGGATAAAGTAAAATGGCATTTCATCGGGCATCTCCAGAAAAACAAGGTGAAAAAGGCAGTTAACATATTTGACATGATAGAAACCGTTGATTCCGTTGAAATAGCAAAGGAGATAGATAAGCACTGTGAGCAAATCGGTAAGGTAATGTCTGTGTTAGTTGAGGTCAATAGTGGCCAAGAGAAGCAAAAGTCGGGTGTATCTCCCAGAGATGCCGAACAGCTAATCAAGGAGGTTTCAGGCTTCAAGAATATAAAGGTGGTGGGGTTGATGACTATGGGGCCTCGTTTTGGCAATCCTGAGGATTCAAGACCCTATTTCATCAAAACGAGGGAGATCTTTGATAAAGTTAAAAGGCTTTGCTTGCCCA
>CAZYNG010000056.1:1527-5841 GCA_964648615.1 uncultured Dehalococcoidales bacterium
GTCCGGAAGATTACCATTTCCGACCAGAGTGTGAGCATCACCCTGGCTTCAACAGCTTTAGATTCTGATGCTCAGCAGTTTGTCAGGGAAAAGGTCATCGAGGTTATTAAGAACCTTCCCGCGGTGAGCGAGGTATCTATTGACTTTGTAGAAGCTAAGCCTAAGGAGGTCAATGATATTCGTTATGTGGTTGCTGTGATGAGTGGCAAGGGTGGGGTGGGCAAATCGCTGGTGGCAGCGCTTCTCGGTGTTGAACTTGCCCGCCAGGGGAATGAAGTGGGCATACTTGATGCTGATATCACCGGTCCCAGCGTTCCCAGAATGTTTGGTTTGGGTGGTGTTCGGCCTTCGGGCAGTGAAACTGGAATCTTGCCCGTTTTGTCTCGCTCGGGGATTGAGGTTATGTCTATCAATTTCATGCTGCCTCAAGAGGATGATGCTGTCATCTGGCGGGGTCCATTGATATCCAGAGCTATTACGCAATTCTGGGAGGAGGTATTGTGGGGCAAGCTTGATTATCTTGTCGTTGACTTACCTCCGGGCACTGCCGATGCTCCGTTGACGGTAATGCAGACCTTGCCGGTGTCTGGTGTGATGATGGTGTTTAGCCCTCAGGAATTGGCGGCAATGGTGGTGAGGAAGGCAATTAAGATGACCCAAAAAATGAATGTCCCTATTTTAGGCGTGGTGGAGAATATGAGCTATCTCGTTTTGCCCGATAGCGGCAAGAAAATAGAAATTTTTGGTAAGAGTAAGGGGCAAGAAATGGCGAAGGCGTCGGGAAGGCCTCTTCTGGCCCAAATTCCAATTGACCCTCGGTTGGCGCAGCTCTGCGATGAAGGCAATATTGAGCGTTACGATTCAGACATTCTCAAGACTTTTATTACCAGTTTTCTTCAGGCGCTATGATTGAAAGCAAAGTCAGTATAAAGCGAAATTTGGTAATTGAGCAGTACAACCAGGTAGACCAGAAAGCTAGGTATAACTCACTGAAGGAGTGGAAGCGAAAAGGAGGAGCAACGGGTGAGTCGAGATAAGAAAAGAGCTCTAGTGATAGGTGGGGTAGCTGCCGGGATGAGTGCTGCCAGTCGTATCAGGAGAAATAAGCCTGACTGGGAGGTCACCGTCCTGGAGAGGGGGAAGTTTGTTTCCTATGGCTCTTGCGGGCTGCCTTATTTTGTGTCGGACCTGGTCAAAAATGTTCAAGGATTGGTAGTTTATAGCGCTGATTTCTTCCGTGAAAACAGGGGGATTGATGTCCGGCTAAGACATGAAGCTACCAGGATAGACCTTGAAGGTAAGTTAGTTTTTGTTCAAGACCTTGACCGTGGTCAAGAAATGAAGCTGCCTTATGATAAGCTGGTAATATGTACCGGAGCTTCGCCCTCGCGTCCTAATTTTCCCGGCATAGAGCTCAAGAATATATTTGTTATCAGGACTGCCGAAGACGGATTAGCTCTAAAAAATTTCATAACGGAGGAAGCTCCTCGGAAAGTAGCCATAATTGGTGCTGGACTTATTGGATTGGAGATGGCTGAAGCTTTCAAGACGAGAGGTCTCGAAGTAGCAGTGATAAAAAGGCCTGGCAGTATTCTAAAGATGTTTGACGATGACATGGTCAAGTTGGTTGAACGGGAGCTTGAAGATAAAAAAGTCGAGCTTATCAAAAATGCCCTTATTCAAGGATTTGAGGGAGACTCGGATGGCAGGGTCAGATCTGTAGCACTTGCTGATAGGAGCTTGGAAGTTGACTTTGTTTTACTGGCGGCGGGAGCGAAACCTAACTCAGACCTGGCTAAACAAGCGGGGCTTAAAGTTAGCTTGAATGGAACCATCGCTGTTGACGAAAGAATGCAGACCAGCAATCCCGAGGTCTTTGCTGCTGGTGATTGTGTAGGGCAGAGACATCTTATTACCGGGAAGGAAGTTTATATTCCTCGTGGCACTACCGCTAATAAACAGGGAAGAGTCGCTGGAGAGAATGCTTCTGGTGGAAATGATGTTTTTGAAGGCGTTGTGGGCACTGCGGTATCCAAGATTTTTGACCTGACCGTTGCTCGCACCGGATTAAGTTCCGTTGAGATAGCTAATGAAGGCTATGATTTCATCACTTCCAAGGTAGCTCATCCCTCACATGGTCATACTTATCCTAACCCTCCGGCTGAAGATATAACCGTTAAGCTAATGGTAGAAAAACCAACCGGAAAATTACTTGGTGCGCAGATGATAGGCAAGATGGGTGTGGCTAAGCGGATAGATGTCTTTGCTACCGCACTCCAGAATAACATGACGGTCGATGATATAACGAGGCTGGATTTAAGCTATTCACCGCCATTTGCTCCTTTCTGGGATTCCATTTTAGTGGCGGCAAATGTGGCGTTAAGAAAACTTGCTCGATAAAGCAATATTCAAGGGGGTTTTTGAGATGAGCAATGAAAGCGAAGAGCCTAGGGTAGTGGGTGTCCATGAAGTTGTCGTTGCTGCGGAGGATGCAAATCAGGTAGCAGCGTTGTATCACGATTTATTTGGTTTGAAGTTTGACCTTGAATGGAGCATGCCTAACGAGAATATGAATGTCAAAGCTGCTACCATAGGGGAGACTCTATTTCAGGTAATAGAGCCAACGGGTCCTGAAGGGGTGGTGGCGAAGTTCATTAAAAATAAGGGAGAAGGGCTAAATCATGTTGCCTTCAAGGTAACTAACTTACCTGAAATGATAGCCAGGCTGAAGGAAAAAGGAGCGAGAGTTGTTCCTGAACAGCCTGTGGTTATAGGTCCAGTTTCATACATCTTCGTTCATCCTGAATCCACCCATGGCGTGCTGGTAGAGCTGATCGAATCTAAGAGTCAACCGCAGTGAGTTCCGTTATCTATGGCCCGGTTCCATCGTGGCGGCTGGGCAAATCATTAGGGATAGACCTTCTTCCCCCTGAAGGCAAGACCTGCTCTTTTGATTGCGTTTACTGTCAGTTAGGGCGAACTCTCCATCCCTTAACTGAGCGGGCGCAGTTTATTCCTCTCGAGCGCTTAGCTGAAGATCTGGAGTTGGTAAAAGGATTAGACATTGATTATGTTACCTTCTCCGGTATGGGAGAACCAACCTTAGCTAACAATTTAGGCAAAGCCATAGAGTTAGTCAAATCCACTTTGCCTTTTCCAGTAGCCGTGCTTACAGGTTCATCGCTGGTGATGAATAAACAAGTGAGAGGGGAACTAGCTTTGGCTGATACCGTGGTGGCTAAGCTGGATGCTCCAAATGAGGAATTGTTCCGTAAAATCAACAGACCCGCTTCGAGCTTAAGGTTAAGGGATATAGTGAGTGGCATCAGGAAATTCAGGCAGGAATACAGAGGAAGACTGGTGCTCCAGATAATGTTTGTTGCTGCCAATATGCGCTATGCTGGTGAGCTAGCGAAAATAGCGGAATCCTTATCCCCGGAGGAAGTTGAGCTAAACACTCCGTTGCGTCCTTGTGGTGTGCCGCCGTTGCCGCCGCAGGATATGGAAGTTATTGAAGGGCAATTCGCCAGGCTTAAAGCAGTAAACGTTTACAAGTCTCGGAAACCAGAGGTCAAGCCACTTGACATAAAGGAAACGTTGAGAAGAAGACCAGAGCTATAATATCAAATGGAAAAGCAAAGTAAAGGTAAACAAAGCCGCTTATTTAAAGTAAGGCGGGAATTATGTGTTGGTTGTGGGCTTTGTGCTCAGAGTTGTCCTAAAGATGCTATCTCATTCCTTTGGGGGAAAGCGGAGATAGACCAGAGGAGATGCGTCTATTGTGGCTTATGTGTGAAAATCTGTCCTCAAGGTGCTATCGTTGAGAGGGTGGTTATCTCGCCCAAGGCTTTAGAGAAGGAAGTACAAAGCTTGCAGACGCAGGTGGAAGCTATCTTAGGAAGGCTCGATAGATTAACTGGAGTGAAGTAGTGAAAGGCGGCTATGTCTTAGTTATGGAACTTGAGAAAGGGCAGGAGATCTCCGTAGGTAGCTTGGGAAGAAGTTACTTTCCTGCGGGCTTTTATGCTTACTGTGGTTCAGCCTTGGCTGGCTTCAAGGCAAGGTTGAATCGGCATTTAACCAAAAACAAAAAGCCAAAGTGGCATATCGATTATCTTCTTAACGAGGCGGAAATTCGAGAGATAATCCTTTGCCAAACTGGAAAAAGGTTGGAGTGTCTGTTATCTCAAGCTCTGGGCGGTGAATTGACCTATATCCCTGATTTTGGGTGTAGTGACTGCCACTGCAAGAGCCACTTATTCTTCTCCACCGATAAGGATAGCTTGGTAGAAACGATTATTGCTTCTATCACCA
>CAZYNG010000057.1:0-5839 GCA_964648615.1 uncultured Dehalococcoidales bacterium
CGCTTCCCTGCATCTCAGCAACGATGACCTGGCAGCCACTATCCTTCAAATTTTGAGCATGAGCATGTCCCTGACTCCCAAAGCCAATAATGCCAATTATCTTCCCTTTAATTAAGTCCAGGTTAGCGTCTTTGTCGTAGTAGATTTTAGCCATAGTTACTCCCCTTTCTTTTTATTACCGCTGCGTGTAGCAACAGCTCCACGAGTTAAGGCTACCCTTCCCGTCCTGACCACTTCTTTGATGCCAAAACGGCGAAGAAGTTCAAACAGAGAATTCACCTTCTCCTCATCACCGGTAACCTCCACCATAAGCGAATCACTGCCCACATCAACTATGTTAGCCCGGAAGATATCGACAATTTGCATAATCTCGCTTCTTGTTGAAGCAGTAGCGGCGACTTTGACTAATGCCAGCTCTCTCGCTACCATGTCATCATTAGTGAGATCAACTATCTTGACTACGTTAATTAATTTATCCAGTTGCTTTCTGACCTGCTCTACCTGAGCAGGGTCAGCGAGGACCACAATAGTCATTCGAGACAGACCAGGTTGCTCACTGCCTCCTACAGCGAGGCTTTGTATGTTAAAGCCACGTCGCCGAAACAAGCTGGCCACTCTGTTAAGCACACCAGCTTTGTCCTCCACCAGCATGGATATTGTGTATTTCGTTGCTTCCATGTTCAACTCCTTGTCAATGCTTTTGGTTTTCTCTTCGACACCTTTTTTGGTTTGGGCAATTCCATTGTTTCAGACAGACTCTTCCCTGGTGGCACCATAGGATAGACATTTTCCTCTGGCTCCACCACAAACTCAATAAGAAATGGACCATCGCAATCCATTGCTTTGCATATTGCCGGAACTACTTCATCTCTGCGCCCTACTCTCACAGCAGGGATTTCGTACGCCTCAGCAATCTTGACGAAATCGGGGTTCCAGAGCTTGGTATGAGCATAGCGGCGCTCATAAAACAACTCTTGCCATTGCCTGACCATGCCAAGATAGCTGTTATTGATGAGCGCTATCTTCACGCCAATATTCTCCGCTGCTATGGTGCCTAGTTCCTGAATGGTCATTTGAAAGCCACCATCGCCAGCAACACACCACACCACCTCGTCAGGACGGCCAACCTTTACCCCCATGGCAGCAGGAAGCTCAAATCCCATCGTGCCCAGACCGCCCGACGAAATAAGGCTATTTGGCTTAATGAAAGTAAAATATTGTGCTGCCCACATCTGGTTCTGTCCCACCCCGGTCACCACCATCGCATCACCCTGAGTAGCTTCGTAGATTTGACGAATGACATACTGCGGTATAACCTCCTCCCCTTCCCTGATTTCTAACGATGGATGTTCACGCTGCCATTTATTCAGCGTGGCGAGCCATTCCGAGTGAGTATTCACGTTGACCTCTTTATTCAGCACACCAAGCACATTTTTGACATCCCCAACGATAGGAACGTCCACTCTGACATTTTTCCCTATCTCCGCAGGGTCAATGTCAATATGTATAATACGTGCCTTGGGAGCAAATTCGCCTGTGATCGCTGTAGCCCGGTCATCAAACCTCATGCCGATAGCGAGAATAAGGTCAGCGTCTTGCACCGCCATATTGGCGTAAGCCATACCATGCATCCCGATCATGCCAAAACTGAGAACATGGTTTCTGGGGAAAGAACTGATGCCCAGAAGCGTATTGACCACAGGTATCTGAGCCTTCTCCACCAGCTCCCTTAGCTCGGCATACGCCTGAGACATAATTACTCCCCTGCCAGCTATTATGAGCGGTCGTTTAGCACTGTTAATAAGCCTCGCCGCTTTCCTTACTTGAGCTGGATGACCTTGAAATACAGGTTTGTAGCCCGGCAGGTTAACCTTGTCGGGGTAAATAAATTCCGCCTCCTCCGTCTGAACATCTCTTGGTATGTCAATGTGAACAGGACCGGACCTGCCTGTTCTAGCGATATAAAAAGCTTCCTTCACCGTGTCCGCCAGTTCCCCGGCGCTGGAAACAAGATAATTATGCTTGGTAATGGGAAGAGTGATGCCGGTGATATCCGTTTCCTGGAAGGCGTCTTTGCCGATAAATGGTCTGGGTACCTGCGCGGTTATGGCTATTACGGGGGAAGAATCCATGTAAGCGTTAGCGATGCCAGTGACCAGATTAGCTGCTCCAGGACCTGAAGTAGCCATACACACACCTACTTTATGGGTAGCTCGAGCATAACCATCAGCAGCATGTGCCGCCCCCTGTTCATGGCGAACCAGTATATGCCGAAGTTGGGGATACTGGGTGAGGGTGTCGTATACTGGCAGGATGGCGCCGCCAAGTATGCCGAAAATAACCTCGACTCCTTCTTTAATTAAGCTTTCACACAAAATCTGTGCACCAGTCTTCTTCATCAGAACCTCCTAATCAGCAAATACTGCTCCTGTGCTGGCTGAGGTAACCTTATCAGCATACCTCCTTAGATAGCCAGTCTTTATTTTCGGTTCAAACCGAGGCAACGAGGCTAATCTCCTCTTTATTTCATCCTGGTTTAACTTCACCTCCAATATGTTATGAGGAATATCTATTTTGATAATATCGCCATCTTCTAAAGCAGCTATAGGTCCGCCCTCCGCTGCTTCGGGGGAGACATGACCAATCGCTGCACCTCGTGTGGCTCCGGAAAAACGCCCATCGGTGATGAGAGCTACTTCTTTATCCATCCCCATGCCGCTGAGAAGTGAGGTAGGGGTTAACATCTCACGCATTCCCGGACCTCCTTTTGGTCCTTCATAGCGGATAACAACTACATCCCCGGCTTTGATTTTCTTCCCCATTATCGCTGCTGTTGCCTCTTCCTCACTATTGAAAACCCGCGCTGAACCTTCGTGAATCAGCATCTCGGGGGCCACTGCCGCACCTTTCACCACTCCACCTCCAGGGGCTAGATTGCCAAACAAAAGGCTGACCCCACCAGTAGCGCCATAGGGCTCAGATAAACTGTGAATCACCTCCCTGTTCTTAACCCTCGCTCCACCTATCACCTCTCCCAATGGTCTTCCCAGCACGGTATTTGCCTCCAGTTTTAATAAGCTCGATAATTCCTGCATTATTGCTGGAATACCACCAGCCATGTCTAAATCCTCAATGTGATAATCTCCCGCTGGACTTAACTTACATATGTAAGGAATATTTTGGCCGATCTCGTTTATCCAGGATAGAGGGAAGGAAACTCCCGCCTCATGCGCTATTGCGGTTAGGTGAAGCACCGAATTAGTGCTCCCACCCAAAGCCATATCCACAGCAAAGGCATTGTAGATAGAATCCCTGGTAACGATGTCTCCAGGTCGAATATTCCTGGCCAGAACTTTCATAACCTGTCGTCCTGCTTCATAGGCTAGCTGAATCCGCCGTGCCTGAGTCGCCGGTATAGTCCCATTGCCAGGCAAAGCCATGCCCAGAGCTTCAGTAAGACAATTCATAGTATTAGCAGTAAACATGCCAGCGCAGCTGCCACAACCAGGACAGGCAACTTCCTCCAATTCCAGCACCTCCTCCTCAGAGATACCTCCCTTCACTGCCTCGCCAACCGCTAAGAAAACGGAATTGACGTCCACTGCTCTTTCCTGACCGTTCCTAACAAGTCTTCCCGCCAGCATA
Organism: uncultured Dehalococcoidales bacterium; assembly: GCA_964648615.1. Lineage (GTDB taxonomy): Bacteria > Chloroflexota > Dehalococcoidia > GIF9 > AB-539-J10 > CG2-30-46-19. The sequence goes on from CAZYNG010000057.1 coordinate 3,646, forward strand.
GGACCGCCGCTGATAAAAATGCAGGGCAAGTTCAGCCTTACCGCTGCCATAAGCATTCCCGGTATTACTTTGTCGCAATTCGGTATGAATACCAATCCATCGAAGGCGTGAGCCTCCGCTACAATCTCACATGAATCAGCGATAAGTTCTCGACTTGGCAGACTGTATTTCATGCCATCATGATTCATAGCGATACCATCACAAACAGCTATAGTGTTAATCTCAAACGGCACGCCACCTCCCTCACGGATACCTTCCTTCACTGCAGCAGCAACGGACTCCAAATGAACATGTCCCGGGACAATATCATTGAAGCTATTGATAACGCCGATAAATGGCTTATCCCAGTCATGTGACGAGCAACCTACAGCACGTAATAACGACCTGTGTGGCGCTCGCTCAATGCCTTTCTTAACTACGTCACTTTTCATTGCTTATCTGTAATTGTCCTTCTACAGCGAGGTAAATATATGTTACGGAAGATACTATAACACCTAATCCAGTGTCAATCTAAAATGAGACTTTGCTTTGTAGTTAGAAGCAAAGAATGCTCTTCAAGGGAAGTCTGGAAACACAGAGTAATGCTATCAAGATAAGAATTCCAGAATTATCTTGGTTACTTCGTCCGCCTCTTCTATGAACATGTGACCTGAATTCTCCAGGTAAACAAGTTTAGACCGTGGTATTCCATCAGCCAGGATTTGAGCATTTTCAGGTAGAATGTAAACATCTCGCTTTCCCGCTAAAACCAGAGTTTGTGTCTTGAGTTGAGGCAGCCTTGCACATGTATCGAACTCCGTTATCGCTTTTACCTGATTTAGTAAACCCTCGATTTGAGTTGGAGCTTCAAGTAGCAAACCCACCGCCATTTCTGCCACTTCTGGGTTAGCCTGGAGGAATTCCTCAGTGGACACGATTGGCAGGAGCTTTCGAGCTGTTTGCTCGTCCCATGAGCCCTTGTCCACCAGATCTTCAATAATATCGACAAGGACTCCTACAGCTGTGGCTGGTAGTGGGACTGAGTGGCTCTCCTGATATTCCGAAGCGAGAGTAAGCTTACCGACCACCTTTTCAGCTAATTCTCTGAGCCGTGGTCTATCAGTCACCTTTTCCATGACATTGCCCGTCCTGTTCAAATCAGCCGCATCGATGAGGATTGAATGTGGTCCGCCACAAAAGGTTGAAGACAGGATAAGCTTTCCAACCCTTTCTGGATAGCTCAGGGCGAGCTCCTGCGCTATCATCCCACCCATAGATATACCCAACACGTGCGCTTTAGGGACATTAAGCACATCCATCAAACCAACGGTGTCCTCGGCGAGTAGTCTTATTGAAAATTCCTTATCGGACACGTCGGTGCGACCGGCCCCACGGTTATCAAACGTTATCACTTTGAATTTATCTGCAAGGGCGGGCAACATCCGAGGGTCCCAGAGATCGGCGTTCCCCAGGAACCCCATTATCATCACCAGCGGGAAACCGTCGCCGTGAACATCATAATAAATATTGATATCGTTTACCTTTGCCTTAGACATATAAATCCTCGGTGATTTTTGAGTACAATTTTATGCCCGTATGGCTATATATACAACCCCTTCTGTCACTGCCGGGAAATCCTTCAGCTCCAAATTTTGTAGTGCGACCCTTCAGGGTCGTGCAGCACGAGGCTAAAGCCTCGTACCACATTTTTAAACTTTGCTCTGTCATTTTGCCTTTTGACTTTCTTTGAGGTGTCACCTATCTATCCGAACTAGATCACCCCTCCAGCTTTGGGAATAACCACGCTATTAGCGGCTGAGCGAACTCCTTTTCTAACCTGCTTCCAGTTTTGTTATTTTATCTAATCTCGGGATGTGTCTGCCACCTTCAAATGAGGTTGAAAAATAAGTTTTGACGATTTCCAAGGCTTCACTAGCTTCAATCTCCTCTCCCCGCAAACATAAGACATTAGCATCGTTATGCAGCCGAGCTCGCTTTGCAGTAAAGGTGTCATGGCATAGTGCTGCCCTTATCCCCTTTATCTTGTTAGCCGCTATACACATACCTATCCCTGTGCTGCATACTAAGATACCATGGTCAAATTTACCCGACGCTACCCCATCCCCCACCTTCTCAGCAAAATCAGGATAATCCACCGATTCCGTGTTATAACAGCCAAAATCATGATAGCTATAGCCTGATTGCTGCAGAAATT
>CAZYNG010000058.1:0-5772 GCA_964648615.1 uncultured Dehalococcoidales bacterium
GTGACCGTTTTGCTGTGAAAACTTCCCCTTACCGCTGAAGTTGTTACGGTACTCCCCGGTTTCTTAATACCCCTCATTATCATGCATAAATGCTCTGCTTGAATGATTACTCCCACGCCCTCCGGTTGAAGGGCTTCGAAAATGGTATCAGCAATCTGCCTTGTCATTCTTTCCTGGAGTTGGGGACGCCTGGCAATTATTTCCACCACTCTTGCCAGCTTGCTTATCCCCACCACCTTGCCATTTTGCTCGGGAATATAGCCTACATGGGCTACTCCGTAGAAAGGGAGCAGATGATGTTCGCACATAGAGTAAAAGGGGATATCTTTTAAGATCACCATTTCGTGGTGACCTTCTTCAAAGCCTGGGGCTAGTTCAACCTTAGGGTCAATATCTAATCCCGAGAAAAGTTCTGCATACATATCGGCAACACGCTGGGGGGTATCCTTTATGCTTTCCGTCGATAAGTCTTGCCCGATAGCCTCGATTATGGAAGCTGTTGCCGTTTTGATCCTATCCTTATCAATCATTTCAAATCCCCCTCTTTATGAAACTTAGGCTATCTTCGTCTGCGGTGACATAGAACTCAGAGCCGAGGTAAAGAAGCGGCTTTACCTTGGTCAAGTCAAGTATTTCGTTTTCGGTGAAGATTCCCTCTTGGAAGTGTACAGCGACAATCTCACCGACTACCCAAACATGGTCGCCATAAATTTTGCTATCTAAAAGCTTGCATTCGTAGGAAGCATAGGCGTCCTTCAACAAAGGAACGCTGGTTTTTATCGGCTTCTCTTTTGAGATGTTAAGCTTTTGGAACTTGTCTATCTTTTGTCCTGAACTGCCACCAACAGAGGCAGCCAAATGAGCTTTTTCAGAAGGGATGAAATTAATGCCGAATTCCTTGCTTTGGCTGATAAGCTGGTAGGTAAACCTTTTGGGGGAGATAGAGACGCCGTAAATAGGAGGATTGATGGAGATCGAACTATGCCATGCTGCAGTCATGGCATTGTCTTTCTCTTCAAAGCTAGCAGTAACTATAGCTGCCAATTTAGGATAATGATGACTGAATTTGCCGATGCCTTCTGTGGCTGTTTTCTCCATAGTTGGGTCTCCTTCATTTTTTGGAATCATTATAATCCATTTTGGCTGAGGAATTTGAATTTTACTCTAGTACAAGCTAAAATAATTAGCAGTTTTCATTGCAGATTGCTAATTAAATTGCTAGTATAACAGGTTGATTATGCCTATATATAAAGCCAACAACAATGCCCTTTAGGCGGAAGCCAGCGAATTCTAAATAGCTTGAAAATTAAGCATGTGACTGTAAAAGGAGAGTGAGTATATTGCCTACGTATGAATATCAATGTCCGCAGTGTAAATTTAGATTCGAGATTAAGCTGAAGTTCAGCGATAACAATTCGCCCGTTTTTTGCACTCGCTGCGGAGCCAAGGCAGAGCGGCTATTTTCCCCAGTGCCGATAATTTTTAAGGGTAGTGGATTCTATGTCACTGATAATAGAAGAGGAGAAAAGGAAGCACCCGATAAAGGCAAGGCTAGGACAGGAAACAAAGAGGAATCGAAAGGGGATAGCCAGTGAACTGCCCTGTAGATTTTTAGTCCTTGAACAAAAAATCTTCCACTATACTTAAGTTGGCGGCCAGTTCTGTTGGTGGTTGAGCATATCGACGGGGCACATTGGGGTCTTTTAATCCCGTTCCGGTGATAATACAAACTATTTTCTTATCTGAGAAATTCTGCTTCTTTGCCATCTTGATGAGTCCCGCTACCGAGGCGGCTGACGCCGGTTCGCCGAAAACGCCTTCCTTGATTGCTAATGATTTATAAGCGTTCAAAATCTCATCGTCGGTCACCAAGTCTATGATGCCGCCAGATTCATCTCTTGCTGCCGTTGCTTTCTCCCAGCTGGCAGGGTTGCCAATGCGGATAGCAGTAGCGATAGTTTTGGGGTATTTAACCGGTTTGCCCTGAACTATGGGTGCGGCGCCAGCAGCTTGAAAGCCCATCATCTTTGGGGTATGGCTTGCCTTGCCAATGCGGTGGTATTCTTTGAATCCCTTCCAGTAAGCGGTTATGTTCCCGGCATTGCCCACAGGAATAAATAGATAATCTGGGGCGTCCTCCAGATCATCGATGATTTCGAACGAAGCTGTTTTCTGACCTTCGATGCGATTTGGATTGAGCGAGTTAACCAGGGTAACGGGGTGTTTTTCGGTGATGGAACGGACTATTTGCAGCGCTTGATCGAAGTTGCCTTTTATGCCCACTATCTGGGCGCCGTAAACAATGGCTTGAGCTAGCTTTCCCATAGCTATTTTCCCTTTAGGGATGACAACGATAGTCCTCATTCCAAAGCGGGTTCCATAGGCAGTCGCTGAAGCACTGGTATTGCCGGTGGAAGCACAAATAATGGTGGAGCTGCCACTCTCCGCTGCCTTGGCTACTGCTACCACCATGCCGCGGTCTTTAAATGAACCCGTGGGATTGCATCCTTCCAATTTAAAATAGAGTTCCCCACATCCAAGTTCTTTCTCCAGTGTTCGAGACCTTACCAGGGGGGTGTCTCCCTCGCCAAGTGTGACTATAGGGGTAGCCGGGGTGATGGGCAACAGGTGGTGGTATCTAGCGAGAACACCTTGCTTCATTCCTCAACCCTGATAAAGCTACTCACTTCGTTTACCACAGCCACCAATCTTAATTGTTCAACAGCTTTCTGCACTGCGTTCTCCTTTGCCGGGTAGGTCATGATGACTATCTTGGCAGCCTGAGTTGCTCGGTCGCTCTCTTTCTGGATCACCGATGAAATGCTGATGGAGTTATCCCCCAAGACCTTGGAGATTTGGGCTAAGACTCCAGGACGGTCAGCCACATCCAGCCTGAAGTAATACCGTGTCTCCACATCTGTCATTGGCTTGATGATTAGCCCTTGATTTATCCCTGTTTCTGGGGTGACAGTTATCCCCAGACGCTTATTTCTAGCTATGGTCAATACATCGGCAACAATAGCACTGGAGGCTCGCATTCCTCCTGCTCCTTCTCCGTAGAAGAGCAATTTGCCAGCAAGGTCTCCTTCTGCTTGAATGGCGTTATAAACACCATCTACTTTAGCCAATTGAGAATCCCTGGGCAGAAAAACAGGGTGCACCCGAGCCTCGATAGTGTTCCCGTATCGCTTAGCGATTGCCAGGAGCTTTATCACATAACCGAATTCCTCAGCATAAAGGAAATCTTCAGCAGCAAGGTGTGAAATTCCCTCATGGTGTATCTCTTGGGGGTCTAGCTTGGTATGGAAAGCTAAGTTAGCCAGGATGGCTAGTTTATAGACCGTATCTATCCCCTCAATGTCATTTGAAGGGTCGGACTCGGCATAACCTAATTCCTGGGCTTGTTTTAAAGCCACGGGGAAGTCCAGTTTTTCTTGCGCCATTCTGGTCAGGATGTAGTTGGTGGTGCCGTTGAGGATGGCATGGATGGCTGAGATATCATTGGATGCCAAGCCTTGCTGGAAAGAGGAAATAAGCGGTATGCCGCTGCCTACACTTGCTTCGTAGCGAAGCTCAACGTTGACTTCTTTAGCCAGCGAAAATAGCTCATATCCATGTTTAGCAATTACTTCCTTATTGGCGGTAACCACATGCTTTCCATTGGTGATAGCTTGCCTGATGTATTCTGTAGCGGGATGTTCTCCACCAATAACCTCGATGACTATGTCTATTTGTGGATCGGTCAGAATTTCCTCGGCATTCTGGGTCAGTAATCCAGGTTCAAGTTCTACAGAGCGTTTTTCCGCCACCTTCCTTAATATCAGAGGTCCCCCTGATTGCTCAGCCAGACTATCCTTCTTCTCCAGCAGAACATGAGCTACGCCACTGCCTACAACTCCAAGACCTAATAAGCCAATGTTTACTTCTTGCTTTGTCTGCATATTTATCTTCCTTTAATAACTTCCGCTACAGCCCAGGCCATCCTCGTGGCATCAAGTTTATTCTCAATAGTGCTATTTTCTCTTTGTTGTTCAAGCCACTCAAAGTAGCGTTTATTTTTTAGCACTTCCCGGACATCGTCGTCCAGCTCTCGCTGTTGTTTATCCAAAACTTTGACTACCCAATAGCCTCCGTCGGTGTTAACAGTCTCATCCTTGACCGGTTCACTCACTTCATCCACAGGAAGCTCGAAAGCAACTTCATTGAAGGCATCACTGAAGTCATTTGTCTCATTCGCCTTGAGCCAGCCAAGCTCACCACCTTTATATTTGCTGCTGTGCTGGGAGTAGTTCTTTGCGAGTTCGCTAAAATTACCTTCTGCATCCAGTTCAGTCTTGATTTCCACAGCCTCTTGCTCGCTGCCTAATAGCATGGCACTAACATTTATCCCTTTCTCGGGGTCTTTTTCACTAACCTTTATCAGCCAGTAGCCAACGCTTTTGTTGGTTGAATTGTCGTAGATGGGCTGGCTTATTCCACCGGTGGTAAGATTGAAGGTCTCTGCCATAGTTGGCGACATTAATTCCCGGGGAAGCCAGCCTAGATTGCCATCATACTGCTTGGTCCTGTTATCGTAGGAGAATTCTCTGACCAGCTCGGTGAAATTCTCACCTTTCTCAGCCTGGTCTATCACGTTGTTAGCCACCTGTTCACTTTCCGCGAATATCACCTGGGTGTTTGCCTGTAGCATTTCATCCGGCAACTGAGAATCAAAATATTCTAGAAGTCTTTCCGATAGTAGCGCAGTTTCCACTATGTCGTGATAAACTTTACCATTGGGGAAGTTTTGCTCCGCGACCACTTCTTGTATCTCTTCTTCACTAATTGTTATATTGAGGTCTTTCGCTCCTTGCCTTATTACTTCGGCATCTTCAATATATCGAGCAACCGCATTGCTGTAGAGGTATATGCTATCTGGTTCCACTTCTTCCAGTTTGGTCTGGGCATCGAGCATGTTTACATAATATCTCATATTGAAGGAAACATTATTTACGGTGATCACTTTCTCATTCAAGCCCCTGATTTCGTCAGCATAATATTCGTAGCTTACATAGCTGACAATGCTAACCAGGAAGATAGCCGCTGCCGCTATTATTATGCGACGAATGCGCTTCTGCCGCTGCCATTTTGCCTCCTGGCGTTTTGTAGGGACTCGTATGGCTGTTACCTGCTTCTTGCCCAATAGTCACATCCTTGCTGGTGATTGTTACACTAGCTTTGTTATGATAGCATATTGTTCTGGGCAAGGCGACGGGGTGTAGCGCAGCCTGGTAGCGCACCTGAATGGGGTTCAGGTGGTCGGAGGTTCAAATCCTCTCACCCCGACCATAGATAGGGAAAATGGTGGTTAGACCACCTGAGTCGGCAATAAACAGCCAAGTCCGTAAAATGGATAATGGTTATAGATCTCAAACTTCAGGCTCCACCAGGGACATCTCTCAGATCCCTGGTGAAAGGCTATCTCCTCACTCATCAAGCGGGGAATCAAGCCCCAACACAGTAGAATACTACCGTGGCAATCTTAGACGCTTTCTGCCTTATGGCGAACAGCAAGACTAGTCCGACGATATGCGTCTTCTTTCTGAGAGGCATATGCGTGAGTAAAGAAGCATCCACTTGTGTAGGCAGCAGTGGGACTTGGTCATATGTTAGTAAAATACCGTTCGAAGCAATACCAATTGGGGATGATCTAGTTCAGATAGATAGGTGACACTCCGAAGAAAGTCAAAACTCAAGAATCAAAATGCAAAATGACAGAGCAAGAATAAGGCA
>CAZYNG010000059.1:0-5721 GCA_964648615.1 uncultured Dehalococcoidales bacterium
AATTGTAATTGATAACTGTGTCATCCGCTCTGGCGAGTATTTTCGATTGACTTTTGAGAAATCTGTGGTAAAATTCAAAAAAAGAAAGTGACAAATGGCTATGAGTTAGGTACCGAATAACAAGGGGGTACTAACTGAGGCAAAATCTAAAAGAAGGAGGTCTAAGAGATGGCAATCAGGTTTGGAACGGAGGAATGGGTAAAGGCTGCGTGCGCAGAGGTTAATAAGAGCCAAGCCTACAAGGATGCGGCCAAGAACTGGGAAGGGGACATGAATTTTATCGTTGAGCCAGAAGGCGGGTTGAAGGAGACACTCATTGCGTACTTCGACCTGTGGCATGGTGAATGTCGCTCTGCTTCAGCACCCGCAGACGAAAGTGGCAAGACCCCTGCGTATCGCTTCTGGGCTCCGCTGAGCGTATGGCGCAACATATTGGAAAAAAAGCTCGACCCCGTCCAGGCGATGATGACCGGCAAGCTCAATCTCAAGGGGGACATGGCGCAAATTATGAAGATGCCCAGGGCCGCCGTGGAGCTGGTGGAGTGCACATCGCGCGTCGACACTGAATTTCCCTGGTGAGCTGCATGGTTCTTATCGAAATTGAGTTCCGTACGTAGCCAGCATCAAGGAATGACATCAACCTTGAGCTGAGCGCAGCTGACATAAAATATTTTAAGCAAGCTCCAGATTTTGGAGAGGAGGTAGCTCTATGTGGTATTTTATTACTCCTGAGGTGGTTTACGGCGAAGATGCGGTGAGTCGTTTGGGGCAATTGAAGGGGAAGTCCGCCTTTATCGTTACCGACGCCAATATAGTGAAGTTGGGCTTCGTTGACAAGGTCAAGGAACAGCTCTCCAAGGCCGGGATAGGGAGCACCGTCTTTGACGAAGTTGAGCCTGACCCATCACTTGAGACGGTAAAGAAGGGATCGTCCGAAATGACCAAGTCTGGGCCCGACTTGATAGTGGCGTTGGGAGGAGGCTCAGTATTGGATGCCGCCAAGGCAATGTGGGTGGAATATGCAGGGCCAGGTATGAAAGCAGAGGAGATAAATCCCTTTACTACCGGAATGGGCCTCCAGAACAAGGCCAGGCTTGTTTGTGTTCCCACAACTTCGGGTACCGGTGCTGAGGCAACCTGGGGAATAGTACTCACCGATCAAGCCGAGCAGAGGAAGATGAGTGTTGGCTCCCGTGAGACTATGCCTGATATTGCTATCGTAGACCCCCAGTTTGCGACTGAAATGCCTCCTGGACTTACTGCGCAGACAGGTATGGATGCGCTGACCCATGCAGTAGAGGGATTTACCAGTAGCTGGAAGAATGATATCAGCGATGGGCTTTGCATTAAGGCTATCCAGCTTGTTTTCCAATATCTGCCCAGAGCCTACAAGAATGGGCAGGACATGGAAGCCAGAGAAAAGATGGCCAATGCTGCCTGTATTGCCGGGATGGGGTTTATCAACTCGATGTGCGCAATGGCACACGCTACCGGCCATTCCCTGGGAGCCGTATTCCACACACCCCACGGCAGAGCGGTGGGGTTATTTCTGCCCTACACTATTGAGTTTGTCGGCGATGTTCGTGAAGAACTCTGGGCCGAGATAGCGTACTCCATCAGATTGGACGTACCTAAAGGGAAAAAGGCAGGACCAATTCTAGTTGAGGCGATACGTGGACTGGCCCGCAGTATCAAGGAGCCATTAAGCATCAAGGAGACAGGTATCCCAGCGGATAGCTTTAACAATTCTATAGAGAAGCTGGTAGACAATGCCTTTGCGGATTTTCAACTGGTTACTAGCGCCAGAGTGCCTACTACTGAAGAGACCCAAAAGTTTCTCCGCTATGCCTATGAAGGCAAATCAATAGATTTTTAGTTTATTAGAAGCGACGGTATGGAGTGACCAGGGCCATAGCTGCTACCGAGAAGAGGCATAAGCTAGCTATATACAGGAGTTGGTTGTGAGAATCTGGCAGTGGTCAGGCCGGCCCGACAGTGCCGTTACCTATTAGACATGCCGAAGCTAGGGAAAATCTCCTGAGAATTAGGGTAAGATTTCAAAAATATAGAAAGGAAAAAGGAGGTGCAAAAATGTTCGGCTATATGGGAAAGATTTTAAGGGTTGATTTATCAAAGTCTAACATCTCGGAGGAAAGCCTTACCGAGGATGCATGCAAAATGTTCTTAGGTGGCAGCGGGCTGGCAACAAAGTACCTCTTCGATGAAGTACCAAAAGGTGCCGACCCACTAGGCCCGGAGAATGCGCTCATATTTATGACCGGGCCTTTGACAGGGACGGAATCTCCAAGCGCTGGAAGATACTCCATAGTTACCAAATCCCCTCTTACCGGTTTCTGGGGTGAGGCAAACTCCGGCGGCAATTGGGGGGTGCATCTCAAAGGTTCAGGCTTTGACGGGATTATTTTCAAAGGTATCTCACCACAGCCGGTCTACCTGGTAATCGACGAGGGAAAAGCCGAGCTTAAAGATGCCAGCAATATCTGGGGCAAAGGTGTTTCTGAGACAACCAGATTAATTAAAGAAGAACTCGGTGACGAATTCAACGTTGCCTGCATCGGGATAGCTGGTGAGAATCAAGTCAGATATGCCTGCGTTATCAACGACCTTCACCGTGCACCCGGAAGATGTGGCGTGGGGACGGTAATGGGCTCAAAGCACTTAAAGGCCATCGCTGTGAGAGGCGCAAAGGAAATCGAGGTGGCAAACAAGGAAGTCTTCGCCAAAGTCTCAAAGACAAATTATGACCTGGTTAACGAAAGTATGCTGAAGATTACCCTTGAGACTTTTGGAACAGCGATGACCACAAATCTGGTAAATGTCAGAGGAGGATTCCCCACAAGGAACTGGCAAACCGGGGTTTTTCCAGACATAGACAAAATAAGCGGGATTACGTTCTCAGAGTCTGAACTTCTGGTAGACAGAAAACACTGCTATGCCTGCCCAATCAGCTGTGGAAGAGTAACTGTAGTTAAAAGCGGTCCCTATGCTTGCAAGGGAGAGGGACCAGAATATGAAACAATCGGGGCTTGTGGTGCCATGTGCGGAGTTGAGAGCTTGGAAGCCATCACGTTCGCACATAACTTGTGCGATGACTACGGCCTGGATGTAATTTCTACCGGCAGTTCAATAGCTTTCGCCATGGAATGTTATGAAAAGGGAGTACTAACAAAGTCTGAAACCGATGGATTGGAGCTGAAATTTGGAGACCCCGATGTTATGATTCAGATGATACATAAAATAGCCAAAAGGGAAGGCATTGGGGACTTGGTAGCTGAAGGAACAAAAAGGATGGCGGAGAAACTGGGCAGGGGAACGGAAAGATTCGCTATGCATGTCAAAGGCCTGGAGATGCCGGCTTATGACCCCAGAGCTGCCAAAATGTGCGGATTGGCATTTGCTACCGCAAATCGTGGCGGTGACCATATCACGGCTTATATTGAAGGCCCGACCTTCCTGGACATTCCTTTCCTCTGTGTTGAATACAGCAAAATTGAAGACCCGCTTGTAGAAAACCCCGCCGAGGCAAAAGTTCTAAAGGATTTGGAAGACTCCCTTACCGTTTTTGATGCCATGGGAACGTGTAAGTTCATGGGAATGGCCCTGGCTACGGAAGACTGGGTCGATATGATAGCCAATTGCGTGGGCTGGAAATTCGATGTCGGCGACTACAGGAAGCTCGGAGAGAGGATTTATAACCTGGCACGAGCTTTCAGTGTAAGAGAAGGGCTGACCAGAGCTGATGACACTCTTCCTAAGCGCCTATTGGAAGACCCAATGCCTGAAGGTGCCGCCCAAGGACAAGTGGTAGCCAAGCTCGATGAGATGCTGGATGCCTACTACGAGTTTCGAGGATGGGACAAGAAAACCGGCAAACCAACTCCGGAAAAGCTCAAGGAGCTAGGGCTAGGTGATATAGTCAACAAAATATAAAGGGGGGCAAGATTATGGTTTCCATTGCTGAAAAGCCCTGGCTTAAAGGTTACAAGTTAGGGCCATATAAGCTTCCGCAGACAAAAGAACCTTATCCAAAGATGTCCGTTCATAGCCTTCTGGATGCTGCGGCAGCTGAATTTCCCGACCATTCTGTGTGTTTTTATCTGGGGAATGAAATAACCTATAAAGACTTGAAGCTTCTTGCAGATAGCTTAGCTGCTGCCCTTGCCGACCTGGGTGTAAGAAAAGGCGACAAGGTAGCCACCATCCTTCCAAATTGCCCGCAGTTTATCATAAGCGATTTTGGGATACTGAAAGCAGGAGCCACGCATGTCCCATGTAGTCCGTTGCATAAAGCCGCTGACTTGATATACGAGATTGGTGACTCAGGAGCTGAGACGGTAATTTGCTGTGACGAATCTCTCGAACTTGTTGATTCAATAAAGGATAGGACAAAGATCAAGAACATAATACTTACCTCCGTTATGGACTATTCATTGGAGAAGCCGGAACTAAAACAAATACCGGGCACATATCAACTTCGTGATTTAATAGCCAATCACGAGCCCAAGCCTCCGGAGGTTGACATCGACCCAATAAAAGATTTAGCCGTTCTCGTATTCACAGGGGGTGCTACCGGATTACCAAAAGGTGTGATGTTAACTCATTACAACCGGCTAGTAGCTATGACCCATGTTGCATGGTATATTGAACCTTTGAAAGTAGGAATCAGGGGGAAAACCTCCGTATTAATGCCCCTTCCGCTTTTTCATCAGTATGGACATCTCATGATGCACTTTGCTGTCTATTGGGGTCTTAAGATATACCAGATTCCTGACCCAAGGGATACCGATATGCTCCTGGAGGTGTTAACAAAATATCGTCCTTTTCTATGCGTATGTGTGCCTACCCAATACACGAGGCTGGTCTTGAAAGGACTCGGAAGGATAACGACCATGTTCATGTCTGGTGCAGCTGCCCTGGCTCCAGAAGTTGCCCAGAAATTCAAGCAGCAAACTGGTGTGCCGATAACCGAGGCTTATGGCCTGACGGAAACAGGCGGGGGTACCCACATTAATCTTTCATCTTTTTCCAAAATCACCGGCTTTGTGGCTTCTGAGAAGTTCGGCTCTATAGGTGTACCAATGCCGGATACAGAAGTCAAAATTATAGACATAGAGACAGGTGAGGAAGCCGCGGCGGGGGAAGAGGGAGAGCTATATATTCGTGGACCGCAGGTTATGAAGGGTTACTGGCCTGAACCCGGGAAAGGACTGGTAGATGGCTGGCTTCCTACTGGTGATGTCGTAAAGATGGACGACGACGGCTATTTCTACATTACAGACCGGGTTAAAGATATGGCAAGTGTTTCCGGACTTAAAGTCTATACCAGGCTGGTTGATGACGTCCTCTATGAACATCCAGCGGTGGCCGATGCGGCGGCGATTGGAATTCCAGACCCTGAACGTCCCGGCAGCGAAAGGATAAAAGCTTTCATAAGATTAAAAAAGGAGCAAGAGGGAAAGGTAACCGCTGATGATATAATCAGCCATTGCAAGGAGAAACTTCCAGCCTATTCCGTTCCGAAGTTCATTGAGTTCAGGAAAGAATTACCTCTCACTGTCACTGAAAAACTCTTCAAGCGGCAATTAAGGGAAGAGGAGGTAGCCAAGATGAAGGAGGCAGGACTGCTGAAGGACTAAAGCTCAACCAACCGAAGCTGAAAGCGCCGCCCTTGTGATACTACATATGGAAGATGCCGAGTTA
>CAZYNG010000060.1:0-5700 GCA_964648615.1 uncultured Dehalococcoidales bacterium
CTGCTTTCAGACGGGTCAATAATTTCTATGAATGTGGTCCATGTTGTCTCCTTGGTTTCAGTATTCCTTTCTCCAGTGCACAGGAATGTCCTGTTTTGTAGTGCCGGCGCTATATCATTGGCGGAGGAGGCAATGGTGAGTATCGCTTTGTCTTCCTCATAGCTAGATGAAAAGCGGACTGTGCTTACATCAGCGCCAGTGCCCGTAGCATCAGGGTCTATCTGCAGTTCTTGAGCTTTCCAGCCGCCAAACTCGAACAGCGTAATTACCCATATATCGCCAGTAGTGTTACCATCAGGCATTCTGGTACCTATGGCGACGTCATAAGTGTCGTCATATTCGGGAGAAATGGCGATATCTGAGATAAGCGTGCCGCCTAAATCAGGAACTCCGCTGTCTTCCCAGCTATCCCCGCCGTCATCGGACAAATAAACGGCTGTCCTGTCATCGGTGACTACAGCCACCAGTTCAGGGTCATCCGGGGCAACAGCGATATCCCAGGCGGGCAACGTAGCGCCTTCGTCTTCAAGCGTTCCGTTCAGGTCGTCCTCCCAAGTAACCCCGCCATCGGTTGATTTGTATACACGGCTATGAGGGATATCTATGGCATAAAAAGTGTCATTCTGGCCGGCAACAAAGGTGTTTATCTCGCTGGGGCTAACCACTACATTTCCTTCTTCACTGGGAGTGTCAACAACAGACCACTCTAGCCTGTCTGGATTGGCTGAAATTGGCTGGCTGTCAACCAGCGGGAAAAAGCTCAGAAGCAGAAAAACCCCAAGCAGCCCTGATAATATCTTTATACATTTAATTCTATTCATTAGTGCTCATTATTAAACAAGAGGTTAAGGTTTGGCAATACCCCCCTGGTATCCCCTTGCATAGCAAGCTAAACCGTTGACTATTTTACTGCCTTTCTATATCATTTTAAGTACATTAGTCAGGTATTTTAGGAAAAGCGATTGCGGCAATAATGACTAAATTCCTATTTACTGCCTTACTATATCATTTTAGTATTACAGTAGCTAGGTATTTTAGAAAAAGGAATTGTAGCGATAATGACCAAATTCCTATTACGAAAGTATGAAAGGAGGTGATAAGTTGGCAGCAGAAGAAGATAATGAAGAGATGGAAGAGACAGAAGAGATAGAGGAGACAGAAGAGACAGAAAAGAGGAGTATAGGCGACGTTGTAAAGGAGGTAGCAAGCACGACCGAGGGCTTACTGGGGGTGGGAGTAATGGACATGGAGGGTGTTCCTGTTGCGGTTGTTACGCCGCCTGGCGCAACACTCAATGCTGAACTAGCGGCAGCCCAGTTGGCTGTGGTGGTGCGCCTGTGTAGTTTGACTGCTGATAAACTAAAGCTCGGCGATTTTGATGAAAATTTGATCACCACCGCTTCAAAGTATATTTTGACTAAGGCTCTCACTTCCGACTTCTATTTGGCAATGATTTTATCCAAGGAGTCTACTACTCTTGGTATGGCGCGTTTAGTGGCCAGAGAACACGCTGCCCGTGTATGTCAAGCGTTGCCTAAGTTTGAATGATGGCTGATTTATCTAGATTTACCTGGGGCAAGGGAAGGAAGAAAGGTGAGCCAGGGAAAGGAGGTGAAATGGGAGCAGGAGGAAACTTAAACAGCATATTGGAGGAGATGGCAGGGCAAGTTGAGGGGTTATTATGTATTGCAGTGGCAGGTAGTGACGGGGTTGCCATGTCCAGCTATGTGCCTCCTGGTTCTATGCTTAACGCAGAGCTAGCTGCAGCTCAACTAGCGGCAATATTCAGGATCTCGCGAACGACCGCAGATAAGCTAAAGGCTGGTGACCTTGAGGATAACTTGTTGACTTCAACTGCAGGTCAGATTCTAATCAGACCTCTGGGTCAAGAATCCTATTTAGCCATAGTGACTACTAAGGATGCCCCGTTGGGCATAGTGCGATTGGTGATCAAGAGCTATGCTAGCAGAGTGGAGCAAGCACTGGGTAGAGTTTAAAGATAAATCACCGGTCAATATTAAGCTATCTCACGTTAGTTTGATATTTTAGTTATTGTTTCTTAGAATAATATGAAGATGCGACAGAAGGACAAGAGTAAGAAGGAAGGTCAGCTAAAGGGTGATGGGCATCCTGAGGTTCAATTTGAGAATGACCTGCAAGATGTTGAGGAACAGTTTATCAGGAAGCTCAAGGCGCTGGGTTATGAAGTTGAGCGCCATGTTACCCTTGAAGGTAAGTTTAGAACTGAACATACCTTCGATTTGCTGGCTCGCAAGAGTAATGGACTTATATCCTATGTCACCGCTATAGGTATCATCAAGCATGATGATGGTCAGCCGATAGGATTAGGCGAAGTTTTCGAATTTGATGACAAATGTTACAACTGTGACATTTGGGACAAAGTCTTCATTGCCCTTCCCGAGCTTGATTCTGTAGCATCTCAATTTGCCCGTGGGCAGCAAATAAAGATTTTATCTGAAGAAAACCTTAAGGAATTTTTGGCCTTACCCGTTGCTAAACGGGGCAAGAAAACGGTGGTGGTGGGATTCGACTCCAAGGAGCAATTATTGTCCTCTCTTACTGAGTTGGGATACACAATTGAACAGGATAGTAAAGTGAAAGGGAGGACTGGTGCTGAATATACCTTTGATATCTTGGCCAGAGAAGATGACGGGTTTATTCCTCACCAATTAGCTATAGACGTGCTAACTGGGGGGCGAGTGGACTTGGAAGAAATGTCTTCATTTGAAAAAAAGGCCTATGATACTGAAATCCAGCAAAAGGTTTTGTTCATTTCGGGCGAGCTTACTGCTGAGGCTGCGGAGTTTGCTCAGCAGGAAAAGATCAATGTTATCAGGCTTGGTAGCCCAAGCAAAGAAATATCTATCGGTGGGGAAGTTGTTGAAGAAGAAGTGCCTGTTGAGGAAGTAACTGCCAAGGAAGAGGGCGTTAAACAAGAGGAAGTGGCTGCTGAGGAAGAGACTCGCCAGCAGGGTATGTCTGCCATTGAAAGTGCTCTTTCGGAGATATTAACCAAAGCACCGGAACCAAAGGCAGAGGTGAAACCGGGAGAAGAAAAGCCAAAAGCGAAGGCGAAACTACTCAAAAAGGCAATTGCCCCTGAGGTATTGAAGTTGGTTCCTGAGTCTACGGCAAGAAGATTTATGGCCGTACCGTTGTCCGTTAAGGGCAATACCGTGGAAATGGCGATGGCAAATCCTGCTGATATATTTGCTCTTCAGATTCTAGAGCACCAGAGCAAGATGAGGGTAAAACCGGTGGTTGTTGAAGAACAGGAAATTCGAGAGGCTATTGACTTCAACTACAGAGGTTTTGGGAAAATTCAGGAGCAATTAGCCGGTATTCCTGAAGATATGGCTGGTGGTGATGAAATGGACTTAATCGCCGCTACTGCTGATGCTCCAGTAGCTCATGCTTTACACCTTATTATTGATGAAGCGGCTAAAGCTAGAGCCTCCGATATTCATATTGAACCGGAGGAAGATAGATTGAGGGTACGCTACCGTATTGATGGCGTCCTTCAGGATACCTTGTCCTTGCCTATAACTATACATCCCGCACTGACCTCTCGAATCAAAATAATGAGTGATATGAACATCGCCGACCATCTTCGCCCCCAGGACGGTCAATTCACCATTGAAGCTAGTGGTAGACCTATCGATGTTCGTGTTGCTACTTGTCCCACAGTTCACGGTGAAGGAACTGTGTTGCGGCTTCTGGATAAGACATTGGCTGCGCGTGAGTTAGCCGGATTGGGTCTTCTCCCTGAGACTCTGGAAAAGTATCAGGAGATGCTCAGAGTTCCCTTCGGAATGATCGTAGCTAGCGGACCTACTGGCTCTGGGAAAACTACTACGCTTTATGCTTCCATCAATCAGTTAGATAAGGTATCTCGGAAGATCATCACTATTGAAGACCCTGTGGAATATCGCTTTCCAAATATAAATCAAATTCAGATTAACCCCAAGGCTGGGCTTACCTTTGCCAGCGGGCTGCGTTCTATATTGCGTCTTGACCCTGATATTATATTGGTCGGCGAGATACGAGATGCCGAAACAGCCAGAATAGCTGTCCAATCTGCCTTGACAGGGCACCTGGTTTTCTCTTCTCTGCATGCCAATGATGCCGTGGGCGTTGTTTACCGGCTGCTCGACCTTGGTATAGAGCCGTTCCTCGTGGCTTCAGCACTTATTGGCACGATAGCTCAGCGTATGTTGCGACGTGTTTGCCCCGATTGTGCCCATTCCATTACAGTGGAAAAACTGGAGCAGGTAGCTTATGAAAAAGAAATTGGGGAACATAGGGAGGAATTCCTCTATGGTAGTGGTTGTGAACCGTGTGCTTATTCGGGATACCGAGGCAGGGTGGGAATGTTTGAGGTGCTTCATATGAGCGATGAACTGAGGATGCTGGTGCTGAGAGGCGGCGGTACCGTTGAATTTCGAGAACAGGCGTACAAGGAAGGTATGGTTCCCCTGATTAAAGATGGTATGCTCAAGGTGAAGGAGGACATAACTACTCCATCTGAGGTATTACGTAATGCCTATAACATGGAAGAGTAAACGCAGGGCATATGAGGTAACGGTGAAGGAGGTTCTATGGATTTTGAGTATCTAGCGTATACCAAAGAGAGGCAACTACTCAAAGGTAAAATCAGCGCTGTTTCGGAGGAGGCGGCCGTCACTACACTTGGTTATAGTGATTTGCGGGTGATGAGCTTGAAGACAGTTACTCCGTTTTTCAATCTTGGGAGGTTGACCGATGCCTTTACGACGATAAGGCCCAAAGAGGTGGTAATGTTCTCCAGGCAGCTAGCCTTGCTTCTCGAATCAGGAACTGACGTCGTCGCTGCCCTCGAGTTATTGCAAGAACAAATTACCAATCGCGCCTTGCAGACGATGGTAAAGGAGGTAGTCACCGCCGTTCGCGGTGGTGCCAAGCTGTCCCAGGCGATGGCAAGACACCCCAAGGCTTTCTCCAGGCTCTATTGCCGCACTATTGCTATTGGTGAAGAGACTGGTAACCTGGAACAGGTGTTGAGGCAAATGGCTGATTATATTGAGAAGGAAGCCCTCGCTGCCAAAAAGGTAAAAAGCGCCATGATGTATCCCATGATAGTGGCGCTATTGGTGATCCTGGTTATTGCCGTAATGGTCTTCTTTGTTATGCCTAATTTTATGGGCCTTTATGGGGCACTTGGTGCTGACCTGCCTATGGCGACCAGAGCTCTTCTCGCCATAAGCGGCTTCCTGTTAAGTTACTGGTGGGCGATTCTGCTTGCCGTATTGGGTGTCGCCGCTGGCCTTTATGTCTATATCAAGACGCCTGCGGGCAGGTATTGGTGGGATTCGGCTATACTCAAGATGCCTCTTCTCGGTTCTGTTACTCTGTTCAGGGAGCTTTCACGTTATGCTAGCACTGTATCCACTTTGTTTCGTGCTGGTGTTTCGTTGCCTGAGATAATGACTCTGTCCATCGATAACGCTCAAAATAAGGTGATTGTTGACGCATTGACTACTGTGCGCGACGAAATGCTCAAAGGGCAAGGGCTATCACGCCCTATGTCTCGAAATCCCATCTTTCCCGCCCTTATAGTGCAGATGGCTGCTGTGGGTGAAGGAACCGGTAACCTCGATGCCACCATGGACACCGTGGCGCTGAGTTACGAAATGGAAGCCA
>CAZYNG010000061.1:0-5628 GCA_964648615.1 uncultured Dehalococcoidales bacterium
GCATGGCAAAGGTTAGCCTGCCGCCGGTTTCGGTACTCCCTATATATCAGAGTACAGCTCGAATTCGTAAGGGTGTGGTCTAGCTCGTAGTGGGTTTATCTCATTATTCAGCTTATATTCAATCCAGGCATCTATCAAGTCACTGGTAAACACATCTCCCTTTAATAAAAAGTCGTGGTCTATTTTCAAGGCAGCCAGGGCATTTTCTAAGCAGTTTGGCAGGGCTTTGATTTTAGTGCGCTGTTCTTTTGGCATTTCAGCAATATCTACTTCGAAAGGACCGAATCCTTCAGCAGACGGGTCTATATTTTCTTCTATTCCATCAAGTCCTGCCATCAGCATAGCGGACAAAGCTAAATATGGGTTGCAGGTTGCATCCGGGGGACGGAATTCTATTCTTTCTCCCTGTTTAGTCATATCATATGCCGGTATACGCACTGCGGCTGTTCTATTTGCCACAGCGTAGAAAAGGTTTACCGGGGCTTCATATCCCGGAATAAGCCTCTTATAAGAGTTGGTGCTGGGATTGGTGAATGCCAGAAGCGATGCTCCGTGCTTCAACAGTCCACCAGTATAGTTTAAAGCCAATTGACTCATGTTGGCATAACCCTTTGGATCATAAAAGAGCGAGGCCTGACCTTTTGAGAGATATTGATGGACATGCATGCCGCTCCCTGCTTCCTGGAATAGCGGCTTGGGCATAAATATGGCAACTTTACCGTTCTGGTGGGCAACGTTCTTGATAATATACTTCATTAACATCACAGCATCTGTTGTCTTCAGCAGGGTATTGTGAGGGACCTCGATCTCCACTTGACCCGCGCTGCCTACTTCGTGGTGGTGGTACTTTACCGCGATACCTGCCTGTTCTATCAGCTTGACCATTTTTGTTCTCAAGTCAAAAGTGGTATCTGCGGGCGGGATTCCATGATATCCTCCCTGGGCACGGAATTTATATCCCAAATTCGGTTCTTCTTCTCCTCCGGTATTCCAGAATGCTTCGACGGAATCAAGGTAATAAAATGCCTGGTGCATTTCGGAGGAAAAACTAATTTCATCGAAGAGGTAAAATTCGAGCTCGGGACCAAACAAAGCCGTTCCTTTTTTGAGTGGGGCAAGATACTTTTCTGCTCTTCTGGCAACATTTCGGGGATACCTTGGATAAGGGGTAATTCCATCAGGCTCAAAGATGTCGCAAATCAGGCTCAATGTTTTTGATTCAGTAAAGGGGTCGATGATAGCAGTGCCTTTATCCGGTATTATCTTCGTATCGCCGGCAGCGACTTTCTTATACCCGGGATAGCTAGAAGCGTCTATTCCAATGCCCTCAATGAAAGTTGATTCGCTTAACTGGCTTACCGGGATAGTTATGTGATGCCAGCGACCAATTAAGTCGACCACCTTAAAATCTACCATCTCAATCTTTTGCTCTTTAACAAATTTGAGTATTTCTTTGTCAGTCGAGAACATATTTAACCTCCGCTTACATTATATGTGTTTTAAATCCGCCAGAATCGATTACGGAACCCATAGAACCTCTATCTAAAGTGGCATAACTTTAGCAACCAGGATAATTGCTCACTATCAAAACATGAATTAAGGCTCAAGTCAACCACATTTTTGACGTGGATTTTTGATGGGAAGCGTTGATAAGTGATACAGGCAATAGTAAGATACAATTAATAATTGCCAAGCCAAAAACCTCTAGAGATATATTCTAATGCATAGAATCGAAGTTTACCCGAAGCGTTATCTACCAGATACTAAAGGGCTTGGTCTGGTCAAGGAAGTAATCGATCTGGGAATAACAGCGGTCTCCGATATCCGTGTTGTGGATATATACTGGCTGGATGCGGATTTAACTGATGATGAACTGGAGCTGATTTGCCGGGGCTTGCTGGCTGACCCGGTAACTCAGGAATATCAGTATGACCGGGATTCCCGGGGTGGTGATGGCTACCATGTTATTGAGGTGGCTTACAATGCCGGTGTTACCGACCCGGTTGAGGCTACTATCATGAAGGCGGTGCGGGATTTGGGTATAGAAAAAGTCAGGGCGGTTAGAACAGCGAAGCGATACCTTATTGAAGGGGAGCTGGACAAGCGTCGATTGGACGTTGTATGTGACAGGTTATTGGTAAACCCGATTATCCAGCATGTGGTTAAGCAGGAATCAGTAATCTTCCCCGAAAACCCACAGTATAGATTTAAATTAGAGCGGGTAAATATTCTTGAGTTAACCGAAGAAGAGTTCTCAAAGGTCAGGCAGCAGTTTGGGTTTACCGCCGACGAGCTTCACGCAATCATTGCTTACTTTCACGGGCAAGGACATGCCCCCACTGATGTTGAGCTTGAAACACTGGCGCAGACCTGGTCTGAGCACTGCGTCCATAAGACATTCAAGGGGAGAATCAAGTTTGGTGACATAACCATAGATAACTTGCTCAAGAGCACTGTTATGAAGGCAACCGAGGAGATGAACAAGCCATGGTGCCTCTCCGTTTTTGAGGATAATGCCGGGGTGATTGACTTTGACGGCTTCTGGGCGCTCTGTTTCAAAGTGGAGACTCACAATCATCCCTCGGCGGTCGAGCCCTACGGGGGAGCAGCGACGGGAATAGGCGGTGTTGTCCGTGATATCATGGGCACCGGCCTCGGAGGCAAGCCAATCCTGAACACCGATGTGTTCTGCTTTGGTCCTCCTGATTTTCCCTATGACAGGCTGCCGCGAGGTGTTTTACATCCACGTCGTATTTTCAAGGGAGTCCGGGCTGGAGTAGCTGACTATGGTAATCGCCTGGGAATACCTACGCTTAATGGTGCGATACTTTTCGATGAACGATATGTGGCTAATCCGCTTGTTTTCTGCGGCACTGTAGGATTATTGCCCGGGAAACTTTCCCAGAGAGGGCAGCAGCGTTCCGGTGACCTGGTAGTGTTGGTGGGAGGTAAAACCGGGTGCGATGGAATACACGGTGTGACTTTTGCCTCCGAGCAGCTTACCGAGGAATCAACGGCTGTTTCTTATAGTTCGGTTCAGATTGGGGATCCGATTGTGGAGAAAAAGGTTATCGATGCCTTGCTTGAAGCCAGGGACCGTGGGCTTTACTCCAGGATAACCGATTGTGGAGGTGGTGGCTTATCATCAGCGGTAGGCGAAATGGCTGCAGAAACCGGAGTTCGAGTTCATCTGGATAGGGTTCCGCTGAAATATGCCGGGCTGTCTTATACCGAAATATGGATATCCGAGTCACAGGAGCGAATGGTGCTGGCTGTTCCCCTGCGCTGTGTTGAACAGCTGCTGAGCCTTTTTGCCAGCAGAGATGTGGAAGCGGCAGTCATCGGTGAGTTTACCAATGACCGCAGGCTTCAGCTTTTTTATCAGGAAAAATTAGTCTGTGACCTTGATATGGAATTTCTACACCACGGTCGTCCTCAGTTAACGGCAGGAGCAGTATGGGAAAAACCACGGCATAAGGAACCTGACTTCGCTCCACCACAGGATTTGACTGAATCCCTGCTGAAAGTTCTTGGCTCATGGAATGTATGCAGTAAGGAATGGGTGATACGGCAATATGACCATGAGGTGCAGGGGGCCAGTGTTCTTAAGCCGTTGGTTGGTAAGGATGGGGATGGTCCTGGCGATGCCGCCATTATCAAGCCGCTCCCCGATTCTAAAAGGGGTGTAATCGTTTCCAATGGCATAAACCCGAAGTATGGAGAGATAGACCCTTACTGGATGGCGGCGTCAGCCATTGACGAAGCTTTACGGCAGATCATAGCCGTTGGAGGCAATCTAGAACGAGTAGCGCTGCTGGATAACTTTAGCTGGGGTAATACCAGCCGCCCCGAGATGCTGGGGGCTTTAGTTCAAGCTGCCCAGGCGTGCCATGATATGGCGGTGGTCTACGGGACGCCGTTCATCTCGGGCAAGGATAGTCTCAATAATGAGTTCAAAATCCCCCTTACTCCCCCTTTAGAAAAGGGGGATTTAGAGGGATTTGAGGGTAAGTCCATCTCTGTTCCTCATACCTTGCTTATCTCTGCCATCGGCGTTATGGAAGACGTGAGCCGGGCTATATCGATGGATTTCAAGCAGGCAGGCGATCTGATTTACCTCGTCGGTGCTACGAACAATGAGCTGGGTGGGTCTGAATACTTCAGGCTCAACGGCTTTATCGGAAATAATGTGCCTGAAGTGAATCCGCATAAGGCGAAGGAATTGATGGATAAGTTAAGCATGGCTGCAGAGAAAGGTCTGGTCAGGGCATGCCATGATTTGAGTGAAGGAGGACTTGGAGTTGCCGTTGCTGAGATGGCCTTTGCCGGTGGGTTGGGAGCCAGGGTACAGTTGGGCTCCGTTCCTCTTGGCGAGTTAATAGACAGGGATGACTTTATACTTTACTCGGAATCGAATGCTCGGTTCCTGGTCGAGGTGGCGTCACAGAATAAAGCTGAGTTTGAAGGGGTAATGAAGGGGATAACGGAGAGTGTTATCGGGCAGGTTACTGAGTCTGAGGTGCTGGAAGTATACGGACTGAAAGGGGACAGGGTTGTTAGTAAATCTCTTGGTGAGCTGAAGGAGGCCTGGCAGAGCCCGCTTCGCTGGTAGGAGAAATGAGCAAACAGGAAATCGAACTAACTGCCTATTGTGGTTTGTATTGTGGCGATTGTATTCGTTACCGGAGCAAAGCCGCTGATTTAGCCAGAGACTTGTTAGGCGAGTTACAAAATGAAGAATGGGGTAAATATGCTGAAATCTCGTCAGATAAAGCTTTTAAGAATTACGAGCATTGTCGTGAAGTTCTGGATGCAATAGTAAGACGAAAATGTGATGACGCCTGCCGACCAAGTGGAGGATGCTCGGCCTTTTCATGCAAGATTGTAGAATGTTGCCGGAAGAAAGGGTTTGAAGGGTGTTGGCAATGTGATGAATTTGAGAGCTGCAGGGAGTTCGAATTATTAAAGCCACTGCATGGAGATAAACCTGTGCTGAACTTAAGGAAGATTAGGGAGTTAGGATTAGATAAATGGGCGGAACATAGGTATAAATGCTATGTGTGGCAATAGTGGTTGAAGCCACAGATGCACTCAGGTAATAAATAACCTGGATTTCCTATATCAAACCGGGGGTACAGACAGGTTTCTATGGTAAAATAGCTTCAAAAGCCCCTTGTTTGGCCACATTAGACGGGGCTAATTGGAGGAACCCAATGGGTGAAAAGATAAGGTGCCATGAGTATATTATCGCTGACAAGAGCAATGAAGGTCAGGATGCTTCATTGCGAATTGAAATGGGAAATCCCGATTAATATGAAAAAAGCGATTCTTTTAATTTCAATTCTTTCATTATTACTTGTCAGTTGTCAATCAGAACCTTCCATTCCATACACTTATCAACCCCCTGAGAATATCAGTGATGGGCTTGAGGTAAGCACTTTAGAGGAAGTGAATATTGATTCAGAGTTGATGGAAAAGTTAGTGAATGACATAAACCGGGACAAATATGATGAAGTGCATTCATTGCTTATTTTCAAGGATGACAGGCTGGTACTCGAAGAATATTTTGAGGGCCATAAATTCCAATGGGACGCCCCTAAAGCTCATGGTGAATTGGTTACCTGGGAC
>CAZYNG010000062.1:0-5604 GCA_964648615.1 uncultured Dehalococcoidales bacterium
TTAGCTTCCTCTCCGTCAACAAGTGCGTCGATTTCGCTGACATTGCCGCCTATTTCCTCTGCCTGGGCAGAGGCGGTTATCTTTCCAGGGGTAAGCTCATTCCCGGGGGTGACAGCTAGTCGGACAATTCCACTGGCATCACGAGCAAATATCGAGGATATTTTGGTAATTCGCAGAAAATCATTAATGTCTACCACAGCCCTTGTGGTATAGCTTTCTGGGATGACCTGGGAATAGTTGGGGAAGGAGCCCTGGATAAGTTGCGAGACTATTTGAGCATCTTTAAGCTTGAAGCAAACCTGGCTTTTCTGCTGATTCATAGTCATTTCCACTGGCTCTTCTTGATCACTGAGAAGGCGGTTTAACTCGTTGAGGGTTCTTGCCGGGATAATTGCCGTGTTCTTCTGTTCCACTGGTGTGGACAGGTTTATTCTGTGGACTGCCAATCTAAAACCATCGGCGGCTGCTAAAGTAAGCTGGTCTCCTTCAAACTCACAGTGAATGCCAGTTAGCATTGGTCGTGATTCTTCGACAGCAGCGGCGAAGGAGACCTGTGCAATTCCTTCTCTGAATGCATTTGCTTCAATAGTGGTGGTTAGGTCGCCGCTTACCTCAGGGACTGGTGGAAAATCTTCGGCGTCAATGCCATTGATGTGAGCTTCAAAGCGCCCGCTCTTGAGCTCAGTGGTATGGCTCTTGGCAGGCAGTGTGATCTCAACTAAATCGCTGGGTAAGGAATTGATAAAGTCAATTAGTAGTCGAGCGGGAACAGTTATGCTTCCTTCTTGTTCCACTTTGGCGCCAATCCAGCAGGTAGTAGCCATCTCCAGGTTGGTGGCGGCTAGCTTAAGGCGAGATGGCTCAGCGGTAAGAAGGATATTTTGAGTGATAGGTAGAGTAGACCTGGTGGCTACAGCTCTGCTCACTATGCCTAGCCCTTTGTTCAGGTTTTGTTGAAGACAAGATAACTTCATTGGAAATACCTGTTGAACAGTATACTATCAGCGGTTGCAATGGTCAATAAGTCAGTTGTGGAGCTGATTTAATATGTTCCTCGCCTTTTGTGCCGCTTGACCACGGTGGCTGAGTTGATTTTTAAGCTCTAGGGGGAGTTCAGCCATGGTCTTGGCAAGTTCGGTAAGGTAGAAAATGGGGTCATAACCAAAGCCATTTTCCCCTTTGGCTTCAAAGGCAATGATGCCATGGCGTTTACCTTGACATAATCTTAGTTTACCTTCTGGCGTAGCAATGGCGATGACGCATTTGAAATGAGCAGTTCGCCTATCCCATGGAATGCCAGCCATCATTGCTAATAGCTTTGTTACTCTATCGGCATCAGTGGCATTCTTTCCAGCAAAGCGGGCTGAGTGGATGCCTGGCTTGCCGTGGAGGGCGTCTACCTCCAACCCTGAATCATCGGCGAGCGTGATAAGTTGGCTCAATTTAGCATAGGTAGTAGCTTTCATTTCAGCATTTTGTTCATAGGTATTTCCTGACTCGGTGGTAACTTTGCTTATCCCCTGTTCGGATAACGTAACTATTTGATATTCAAGGTCACCCAGAAGGAGGCGATATTCCCTGATTTTCCCAAGATTGCTACTAGCAAGGAGGAGCTTGGGCATTTAGCCTATCAAACGCTCTGGAATCTTGGAGCCAGTTTCTTCATCACTTCAGGCATGGTGGTATATTCCATTTGCTCGAGTGGCAGACGGTGTGGCTCAAATGGACCCATACGTCGCAGGAAGTCAGCAAGGAGATTTGCCTGATGGCGGGCTTCATCAAAAGCGGGGTCAGCGAAGAGGTCATTGGCACCGATGAGCTTTCCCTCGGTTATTTGAAAGCCAGCGGCTATCACTCTTGGTGGACCATCAAAGCGTGTCGCTCTGGCATCGTGAAAGGGAACTGGCATCAGGGGACCGTGGTGGGAGCCTCTCATCCATCCTTCAACTATGTTTGGTGAAGCGAAAGGCTCGAGTATCTCACCTACAGCGGGAAATTTACCTTGAGACCTGACGACGCAGACGGGGTCATCCTTGCCTATATACCTGCCAGCAATGAGAGCCAGATGCTGGGTAGAGCAAGCAGCGGCGATTTCATCACTTTCCTTGTGGAATATGTTGGTAATGGAATAACGACTTGGCGAGCCTAAGAAAACAAGCATATCATAAATTTCCTCAGGAGCATTGAACTTTATTTTCTTAGCTTCCAGAACATCCTCAACTTCGAAGGCAAAGCCTGAATGCATATTAGAGGCAATTACCAGGCCGATGGTATTGAATGGGTCAGCGAACATTTTATATAGCGGTAAGTTCCAGGCACCTGAAGCGGTTTTATCTGCCATAAAGATAATCACAGTTTCTGCTTGACGCTCGGTAAATTGCATTTCAGCCACACCTGGTCCCATCCCTCGGACATTCCCTGAGAAAGCATCGGCGAGGAGGTCCTGTCCAGCACCATGAAGCTTTAGCTTCTTGGCAACCTCGGTGCATTCTACAAAGGTGTCCCAGGCTAATTTATGGATTTGTTCATTATCTTCGCCCTTCTGGTGAGTCATTATCAATTGGGCATCGTCCCCACAGGCGGTGACATGATAGTCGATGAGCAGTCCTTGCTTTTTGGCGCTCTCCATGAATTCTTTCGCCTTCTGTAACACATCGGGATGAGAGCTGGAGTGTCCCACATAGCCGCCAACATCTGCTTTGATGACGCTTAAAGTTACTTTCATTACATCCTCCTTCAGTTAATAATCTATGCCTTTACGCGCTAATATCCCCTTGTCGTAGGGATGCTTCACTTTGGTCATATTGGTAACCAGGTCGGCTAATTCGATGAGCTTATCATCGGCATATCGCCCGGTGAGGATAAGCTCTACGTTTTTGGGTTTTTCCTTTATTAGCTTTATCACTTCGTTAGTGCTGATTAAATTCCAGGCTGTTGCTACGTTGATTTCATCGAGGATTACTATATCATATTCATTGTTGAATATCACTTCTTTAGCCATCTGCAAAGCTTTCCTTGCTTCTTCCTTTTCTACTTCAGTTACATTATTCGGGTCAACAAAGCTCTCCAGACCGAATTTAGCGAGTTTGATATTTGGTAGTTGGGATAAAGCCTTCCGCTCACCATAAGGGAAGTCACCTTTCATAAAGCAAATAATAAATACCTTTAAGCCGTGCCCTGAAGCTCTGAGAGCGATACCTAAAGCAGCTGATGTCTTCCCTTTGCCGTCACCGGTGAAGATTTCTACCAGACCCTTACCAGTTGCTTCACTATTTGCTGCTGATGTGTCACCCAGTGACATTTATCTAGTCTAGCAAGGTGGGAGGTGGAAATCAAGGAGACCGTTAACCTTGGCTAGCTTTGGGAATGAAGATTAGTCCTTCTTTACCATCTCCCAGAGCTTCTGTCAGGTTCTCATGGCAGAGGAGACCGGTGTAAGCTGCCATGGCGGCATCGCAAAGGTTGTGGTCGAATAAATGGAGGTATGGACTGAAGGAAGGCAGAAGATTCGCTAGCTCTCGTTTAAGAAAAGTCATGCCCTCGCGTGTGGTTTTTGGTGGTATAGCTTTACCAAATAGGCGGATTTTGGTGGCATAAGGGTAAACCTCAATGACTCTAAATCCCTGGTGGCAAAGTTTGTTCTTAAGGCTGATGCCACGATAAATCAGCTCTTTGATAAATGTTTCTTTGGTTGTGGGGTAGCAAGGAATCCCATAGTGTCTCAATTTCCGGTCGCATTTTCTGTTTTTGTCACCAGAGTTTGGTCGGCAGGGGCAACTTTTTTCAAGACAACACATCCCCAGAGGTAAACTTAGTGGGGCATCGATAGCTATTACTTGCGGGGAATAGAAATTTTGAACAGAGATAATGTCGGCATCAGTGGCTAAAAAACCAAAATAGATAAGCTGTCCCTCCGTATCCAGAGCCAAGCAGGCAGTGGGTTTAGCCGCGGTAGAAGTTAAATCAATGCCGAAGACCAATTGTTAATTTTTCCCCAGTCGTTTTAGTATCTCTCTGGCGGCTACTGCGCCTGATGCTGAAGCTTGGACCAAGCCTCGACTTATGCCAGTGCCATCGCCGGCAGCGAACATGTTGCCAATTTCGGTCTCCAAACAAGGAGTAAGTTTTAACTGGCTGGAATAAAACTTGACCTCTATCCCATAAAGTAAGGTATGAGGTGAGGCAACCCCAGGAGTTAATTTGTCCATTGCCTGAAGCATCTCCACTATCCCCGTAAGATGGCGATAGGGGAGAACAAAGCTCAAATCTCCTGCTGTTGCTGCTTTCAAGCTAGGCTTGGTGAGGCAGTGATCGATGCGGCTTTGTGTTGAGCGGTGACCGTCCATTAAGTCCCCGAATCGCTGTATCAAAACACCGCCGCTGAGGATGTTAGCCAGGCGTGCCAGATACTTGCCATAGGCAATTGGCTCGTGGAAAGGCTTGGTAAACGTCGTGCTTACCAATATAGCGAAGTTATTGTTTTTTGTTTTGTATTCTGCATAGCCAATGCCATTTACGGTGACCACTGGGTCGGGACCTCCGGTAGATTCCACGATTACCTCACCACCGGGACACATGCAAAATGTTCTTACTCGGTCATCGAAACTGGGAGAGTAAAATTCAAGCTTCGCTTCGTATAGCACGGAAGTTAGTTCCTCCATAATCACTAATGGGACTTCCACCCTTACACCTACATCGATAGGGTTAGAGGTGACGCTTAGCTTGAGCCGTTCAGCTTCGCTAACTAACCATTCTGCCCCTTCTCTGCCCGGTGCTAAGATTAAGTAGCGACAATCGCATCGTTGTCCATCATCGGTTTCAATTGCCTTGACAATATTATCCTCGACTATGATGGTCTTGACCGCTGTCATTAACTTTATATCTACTCGCGAAGATAGGTATTCTTGCATTGTTTTCAACGCCTGGCGGCAATTTTCTGTGCCTAAATGGCGTAACTTGACGGGAGTCAGCCTGAGTCCAGCTAAGGTTGCCCGACGCTCTAGCTCGGTTACTTTCTCACCTACACCATAAACCTCATGGGCAGTACCAAATTTGAGGTAAATTGAGTCAACGTAATCAACCATGTTTCTTGCTTGTTCCATTCCAATTAGCTCTTTAAGGTGTCCGCCGACCTCAGTGGATAAAGTCAACTTACCATCGCTGAAGGCACCAGCGCCCCCGAATCCGCTTACCAGGTGGCACGGAGAGCAGTAGGTGCAATGGTCAGCCCCTTCTTGGACCGGGCAAATACGAGCACTGGTTTCCCTGCCCTTATCGAGGAGCAACACATCAAGTCCGGCGTCGGATAGTTCTAAGGCGGCAAAAATGCCTGCTGGACCAGCACCCACTATGATAACATCATATTTTTTAGCCATCGATATTCACCCGGTGATTATCAAGATAACTCGTACCACTGCCGAATTTTAAGGTTTGTTAAGCTGTTCGTCAATCAAGTACACTCAATACATTGGTGACAGACATTCCTTCTTTGTCATTGCGCGGCACAGAGTGCCGAAGCAATCTGCCATTTGGCTTTCATTCTTGGGATTGCTTCGCTCCGCTCGCAATTACAGGAAACGATCCTATTGCAGCGTGACAAACATG
>CAZYNG010000063.1:0-5555 GCA_964648615.1 uncultured Dehalococcoidales bacterium
CCCACGGCGTGACGGGCGGTGTGTACAAGGCCCGAGAACGTATTCACCGCAGTATGGCTGACCTGCGGTTACTAGCAACTCCTACTTCATGCAGGCGATTTCAGCCTGCAATCCGAACTGAGGATGATTTTTTGAGATTAGCTCCGGATCGCTCCTTCGCAACCCTTTGTATCACCCATTGTAGCGTGTGTGTAGCCCAGGGTATAAGGGCCATGCTGACTTGACGTCATCCCCGCCTTCCTCCTTGCTTTGCAAGGCAGTCTGCTATGAGAATTCAACATAGCACAGGGGTTGCGCTCGTTGCGGGACTTAACCCAACACCTCACGGCACGAGCTGACGACAGCCATGCAGCACCTGTGACAGTTCCTGACTGGATACAGGTCGTCCTCCTTTCGGATTCCTACTTCTGACATGTCAAGCCCTGGTAAGGTTCTTCGTGTAGCATCGAATTAAACCACACGCTCCGCTGCTTGTGCGGGCCCCCGTCAATTCCTTTGAGTTTTAACCTTGCGGCCGTAGTCCCCAGGCGGGACACTTAAAGCGTTAGCTTCGACACGAGGAGGGTCGATACTCCCCATATCTAGTGTCCACCGTTTAGGGCGTGGACTACGCGGGTATCTAATCCGCTTCGCTCCCCACGCTTTCGAGCCTCAGCGTCAGAAACAGCCTAGGAAACCGCCTTCGCCACTGGTGTTCTTCCCGGTATCAACGCATTTCACCGCTACACCGGAAATTCCGTTTCCTTCTGCCGCCCTCAAGTCCCTCAGTTTCAGATGACTTCTCTTGATTGAGTCAAGAGATTTCACACCTGACTTAAAGAACCGCCTACACTCCCTTTACGCCCAGTAAATCCGGATAACGTTTGCCTCCCACGTTTTACCGCGGCTGCTGGCACGTAATTAGCCGAGGCTTATTCCTCTGGTACCGTCAAATTTCTTCCCAGAGAAAAGAGGTTTACAACCCGAAGGCCTTCTTCCCTCACGCGGTGTCGCTGGATCAGGCTTTCGCCCATTGTCCAATATTCCCTGCTGCTGCCTCCCGTAGGAGTCAGGGCCGTGTCTCAGTCCCTATCTGGCTGACCATCCTCTCAGACCAGCTACTGATCATCGCCTTGGTGAGCCGTTACCTCACCAACTAGCTAATCAGACGCAAGCCCCTCTTCGAGCATCCGAAGACTTTGGTAACCAAACATACCTTTTGGTTACTTCATGCGGTATTAGCTTGCCTTTCGACAAATTATTCCCCACTCGAGGGTAGGTTACTTACGCGTTACTCAGCCGTTCGCCACTAGAATATAACCCGAAAGTCATATCCCCGTTCGACTTGCATGCATAAGGCACACCGCCAACGTTCATCCTGAGCCAGGATCAAACTCTCCACATAGAACCTTCCTTCCACTATTTAACTGTTAATGTGCAACAGGGTCTATTCTAATATTATCCATCCTGCCCAAAAATGTCAACATTGTTGGTTATTCAAGCTTGAAGTTGCTTTTTCCGATCACGTTAGTTAGTTCACTTTCTAGCTCGGTGCAGTAATTAATCCTTAAGTTTGGCATTTCCAAATTAGTTAGCCCGTCCTCATTGATGATGACAAGCGAAACTTTATCCTTGCCAGGATAATCATTCAGGATAGCAATCAGTTCACGAAGATAAGTAGCATCTAATTCATTTGTATTTGTTTGGTCAATGTTTATTATAAGGTGGCGGTTTTTCTTAGTTTGGCCTTGATATTGTTGTACTTCCTGGCAGTTTAGCCTGACTCTACCATTTCTTATTTTTACTTCGCCTTTGACTATAAGGATATTGTCCCTTCGCCATAATTCTTTGGTGTTTTCATAAACCCTGGGCCATGCGGTGACTTCTACACTACCTTCAGCATCTTCAAGAGTTGCCACAATGAACGGGCGTGTATCACGAGTATGGAATTCCTGCACGGTGGTAACCATTCCCGCGGTCACTACCACTTCGTTGGCCCTTTCAGCATCGATTTCGCTGCAAGCGGTGGTGATTATTGACCTCAGTTCAGGGTAGAGCGAATCAAGCGGATGGCGTGAAAAGCAAACCCCTAGTAGTTCCCTTTCCCAGTTAACTTTTTGCTTGTCGGGCACTTCACTATCCTCTTCCTTATATACCATTGTGGTAGGGATGGGAGGGGTTTGAGCCCAGAAATCAAACATGGTGGTTTGCCCTGCATCCCTTTTTTTTCGCTCTATTTGAGCCATGGAGATGACATTGTCCAGCGATTTCAGTAAGGCTTTTCGCCTGCCCAGCGAATCAAAGCAGCCAGCTTTAATTAGGCTTTCCAATGTCTTCTTGTTGATATTGTACATATCGAGTCGCTGGCAGAAATCGTCTATCGATTTGAAACCACTGCCTTGACTGCGAGCAGACAAAATACGTTCAACAGGAGAGAGCCCGACATTCTTGATGGAGGCTAATCCGAAACGGATAGCTGGGATATTTTCCCCTTGCTTCTGGATAGTGAAGTTGGACTGGCTACTATTGATATCTGGGGGAAGCATTGGGATACCCAAGCGGTGGCACTCAATAATTGCTGAGCGGACCTTGTCCAGGTTATCTAAGTAGGTGTTGAGAAAAGCAGTCATATACTCAACAGGGTAATTTGCTTTAAGATAGGCGTTACGATAAGCAAGCAAAGCATAACTCACACTGTGAGCCTTGTTAAAGGCATAACCAGCAAAAGGTTCTATCAAGGAAAACACCTCTTTGGCTAACTCGGTGGATATTCCTTTTTCGTTCGCTCCTGAGACAAAATTCTTCTCCTCCTTTTTCATTACCGCGGGTATCTTTTTGCCCATAGCCTTGCGCAGGATATCGGCCTGTCCCAGGCTGTATCCAGCTAAAGTCTGGGCGATAAACATCACTTGCTCTTGATAAACAATGACTCCGTATGTTTCTTGGAGAATCGCCTTCAGGGCAGGATGAGGATAGCGGATGGGGGTGACGCCGTGTTTTGCTTTTATGAAGGTGGCAATTTGTTCCATAGGTCCGGGACGATAAAGGGCTATCATGGCAGCAATATCGTTGAAGGTAGTAGGCTCAAGTTCCTTTATATAGCGGCGCATACCACTTGATTCTAGTTGGAACACACCTTCAGTTTCCCCGGCAGCAAGTAACTGAAAGGTCTTGGCATCAGTGAGAGGCAAATTTTGCAAATCCAGGGAAATGCCTTGATTTTGCTCTATAACTTGCTTAGCCTTAGCCAAGATAGTCAGGTTAGCCAACCCCAAAAAATCCAGCTTAAGCAATCCTAACCGAGCGATGTTTTCCATATGGAACTGAGTCATGACAGCATTGTTATGTCCCTTGCTCGCTGGCTGTAACGGTACATATCCAGTTAATGGGGCATGAGATATGACAACGCCAGCAGCGTGTGTACTGTGGTGACGAATACTTCCTTCTAATTTCCTTGCTGAGTCAACTAAACCGTGCACTGTTTCATCTTGATAATAAATGTCGTAAAGCTCTTTACTCTGCTCCAAAGCTTTGTCCAGTGTTATTGTTGGCTCTGTGGGGATAAGTCGTGCTACATGGTCAACTTGAGCATATGGGATACCTAAAGCTCGCCCGGTATCCCTTAGTGCTGCTCTAGCGCCCAGGGTTCCAAAGGTGATAATTTGGGCTACATGGTCAGTTCCATATTTTTGGTTCACATAGGTTAGAACTTCATCACGACGGTCATCTTGAAAATCAAGGTCAATATCTGGCATCTCACGACGCTCTATGTTCAAGAAACGCTCGAAAACGAGGTTGTAAGTCAGTGGGTCGATGTCAGTGACACCCAAACAATAGAGAGCCAAGCTGGCTGCAGCGCTTCCCCGAACACCGACATAGATACCCTGATTTTTGGCGAAGGAAATAATATCCCAAACAACCAGGAAATAGTCAGCAAAATTTGTTTTTTGGATGACGTCAAGCTCATAAGCTAGTCGCCCTCTTGCATCGTCGCTTGGCTTGGGGTAGCGTTTCTCTAATCCTTGCCAGCTGAGCTCAGCTAGAAAATCATCAACGGTCCTGCCTTGAGGCAACGATACTTTGGGCAAGTGAACTTTGGTAAAATCTAGCTCTAACTGGCACATTTCAGTAATGCGCTGGGTATTCTCTATAGCTTCAGGTAAATCGTGGAACTCACTTCCCATTTCTTCAGGGCTTTTCAGGTAAAAGAAATCTCCAGCCATTCTTAATCTTTTTTCGTCATTTATCGAGCTGTTAGTTTGTATGCATAATAGAAGCTCATGGATAGGAGCATCTTCCTTGTTGATATAGTGAACATCGCTAGTAGCTACCAGAGGAATAGCGAGCTTTTTAGACAAGGAAACAAGCTCTTGATTAACCTGCTTGAGTTCAGGGATAGGATGCCGTTGAATCTCAAGGTAGTAGTCAGGAAAAGTTTCCTTATACCAGGAAGCAGTTTTGAGTACTTCATCAGTGCGCCCATCTAGAATAAACCGGGCTAGCTCGCCGTGAACACAACCGGAAAGAACGATGAGCCCATCGCCATGAAGGGACAAAAGCTTTTTATCTATCCTTGGTTTATAGTAGAATCCTTCCAGATGGCTTTTAGTAACCAGTTGAATTAGATTGCGGTATCCCATTTCGTTTTTGGCTAATAAGGTGAGATGATAGTGATTTCGATGTGCAGCGTCTCGGCTTTGGTGATTGGTTTCAGCCAGGTAAACTTCGCAACCGATGATTGGCTTTACCCCCGCTTCCCTAGCGGCTACATAAAAATCAATCACTCCATACATTGCCCCATGGTCAGTGATGGCAAGGCTATCCATGCCTAATTCTTTGGTTTTGGCGATAAGTTGAGGAATGTGACACATGCCGTCAAGTAAGCTATATTCGGTGTGGATGTGGAGATGAGTAAACTTTTGCGGCATTTTGTTAATTATAGCATTGCTTTATACCAATGATTAGAGAATCGAAGTGGAAAAAAATTCTTATAGTGACTCTCTACGGCCTATTTATTGTGTGTTTGCCAATTTTCCTTTGTACGACTACTACCCGTTGCGCGGTTAACAGCATTCACCTCTATGAATATGGATTTAATAAATACAATGTGGGCCAGGTTACCGCACTGGACAACAAACAGCTAAATGAGATAGCCACTAGGCTTATTTATTTCTTCAATTCTAAAGTAGACACGCCTCAAATGAATGTAACCAATATATATGGAGAAGAGTTTGAACTATTCCACGACTATGAGCTCACGCATCTGAACGATGTAAACAAACTTTTCCGTTCTAATTTCTTACTGCAGAAGATAAGTCTGGGTTATATCATCGTTTACATCTTGCTCTTTTTCCTGTGGATTAAAGGACGCTGGCAAGATTTAGCTAAGGGAGTGACGCGAGGATGTGCCTTGACCTTAGGTGTGGTTGCTGCAGCAGGCATTGCCTCAATATTCTTCTTTGAACAGATGTTTATTCAATTTCACCTTGTTGTGTTCCCTAACCTATATTGGCTACTTGACCCCAGCAAGGATTACCTCATTATGCTATTCCCTGAAGGTTTCTGGATGGATATTG
>CAZYNG010000064.1:0-5476 GCA_964648615.1 uncultured Dehalococcoidales bacterium
GATTCGCTCAACAATGTAGAAACAGAATTCACTGAGGAAATAGCTCGGGAGTAATCCATCCGCTTCGGACCAAGCACCCCAATAATACCACTTGCTTTACCAGAAACTCCATATTGACCAACTACCAGACTAAAATCCTGTAGTGCCGCCTCCCTATTCTCTTCGCCAATGATTACCTCTGCCCTTTCCATGCTAACTCGCTGTCCAAGCACGTTTGCCAGCCAACTCTCCGTCTCTAACAGCTCCAACATAGTGATTATCCTGGGACTTTGATAGAATTCGGGCTGGTTTAATAGCAGACGTAATCCTTCAATATGAGGCCTACCATATTCCTGCCTGTTTTCTGCTTCCATCATATCCACTACTGCCTGAGCCACTATCTTTTCCTCAGGGGAAAGCTTTGGTTCACTAGCTGCAATTTCACTGCCCGTCGTCCCCACATAAATAGCATTAAACTTGTTGGACAAGGTGGTTAACTCATCCTGAGAAATTACTTCATCAAAAGATAAAATTCGTTGTTTCACTCCCACTCCATATAGAACTAAGATTAGCAAGGCTACGAAATCCTGCAAGCTCACCAAGTCAAGGTGTTTAAGTCGACTTTCCGGTGCCCTTGGCGATGTTATTATTGCCAGATTGTGAACAAATCTGGCCAGAAAGAACACCGCTAACCTTAGCTGCTGCTCAATTTTATCTCGTGCTTCCCGAAATAGTTGATAGAAAAAGTATTGCTCATTCTCGCCCAGGTCAAGTGCATTTCCCAGCAGTTCTACGTAGTAACGATAAGCTTTATCAGTAGGAACGCTACCTGCAGAATGGTGAGGGTGGGTAATATATCCTTCGCTCTCTAAATAGGCCACATCATTGCGAATGGTGGCTGGACTTACCTCCAGAGTGTAATCCTCAGCGATGCTCCCCGAGGCAACAGGCGCCGCCCTGGAAATATACTCACCAACTATTATCTTCAAAATAGTTTCTCTTCTTTCTTCCACTGACGTCATTTAGCACTTCTCCTATGAGATTGCTAATTTATTTGAATGTATCACTTCCAGCCTTAGCTGTCAACCAGGTTCAGTTTAAATTGACTAGCGCAAAGGGAAGGTAGTATGATAACACCAAACATGGATACCAAAACAACTTCGTTTATTGCCCTGCATGATGCTGAGGTAGCTCAGATTCTGGAGCAGGAGAAAAAGAGACAAGCAAGCACCATAGATCTTATCGCCTCCGAAAATCACGCTGACCGGGCTGTGCTCGAAGCTCAGGGGTGCCTGATGACTGACAAGTATGCTGAAGGCTACCCGGAGCGCCGTTACTACGGTGGTTGCACTTACATAGATGCCATGGAGACATTAGCCATTGAAAGAGCGAAGAAATTATTTAATGCCGAGCATGCCAATGTGCAGCCTCACAGCGGCGTTCAAGCTAACATGGCAGTTTACGCAGCTTTACTTCAGCCCGGTGACACCGTGATGGGCATGAGACTCGACCATGGTGGACATCTTTCTCATGGTGCAAAGGGCAGTTTCTCAGGGAAATTATATAACTTTATCTCTTACGGCGTGAACCGTGAAACCGAAATGCTTGATTACGATGAGCTAGAAAAACTCGCCGCGGAACACAAGCCTGACCTGATTATCGCTGGAGCTAGCGCTTATCCCCGAGCCATTGACTTTGAACGCTTCCGCCACATTGCTGACAAGGTGGGTGCCAAATTCCTGGTTGATATGGCCCACACAGCGGGCATAATTGCTGCCAGACTTCACCCTGACCCCATTCCTCATGCTGACGTGGTCACCGCGACCACTCAAAAGACGCTGCGTGGTCCACGAGGTGGCTTTATTTTGTGTAAGCAGGAGCTAGCCTCAGTCATCGATGACGCTGTTTACCCGGGAATTCAGGGAGGCCCTTTAATGCATGCCATCGCAGCAAAGGCAGTTTGCTTTTTCCAAGCCATGCAACCCGACTTCATCACCTATCAACAGTCAATTCTCACAAACTGTAAAACATTGGCTTCCGAGCTTCAGAGGTATGGATTCCGTATCGTTTCTGGAGGCACTGATACCCATCTCGCTCTCGTAGACCTTACCTCCAAAGGAATAACAGGAAAGGATGCCGAAAGCGTACTGGAATCAGCTAACATTGTGGTAAACCGAAATACCATTCCCTTCGACCCCAAGCCACCTCGAATTGCCAGTGGCATTAGAGTAGGCTCACCGGCAGTGACCACCAGAGGCTTTAGCACTGAAGAGATGAAACGTATCGCCTTCTGGATCTCAGATGTGCTTTCCCATCCCGACGATGAACACACTATAAACAGAACCCGCCAGGAAGTTGTGGAAATGTGCCAACATTTCCCCATACCGGCAATGCAATAGTGAGGCAACAATGGACGAATTAAAGGTATTTAGTGGCAATGCCCATCCCTCCCTGGCACAGTCAATTTGCGATTATCTTCAAATCCCTCTGGGCAAGGTCGATACTTTTGAATTTTCTAATGAGAATATCTTTGTTCGAATCCTGGAAAATGTCCGGGAGCGGGATGTGTTTATTGTCCAGCCTATTTGCTCACCAGTCAATAAGAGCCTGGTCGAGCTATTAATCATGCTCGATGCTTTCCGAAGAGCTTCAGCAGGGCGAATCACCGCTGTCGTGCCCTACTATGGCTATGGACGCACTGATAAGAAAGACCAGCCAAGAGTGCCTATCACTGCCCGTTTAATCGCTGACTTGATTGCCACCGCAGGAGCCAACAGGTTGCTCACCGTCGATTTGCATACCCCACAAATTCAGGGCTTCTTTACCATACCTGTGGATGAGCTAACCGCCTTACCCCCCCTCTATCAATACTTCCAGAAAAAAGCGTTAAACAATCTCACTGTAGTAGCCACTGACATTGGCATCTCTAAGCGAGCTCGAGATTTCGCTGCCAAGCTTAACGCACCTCTGGCCATTATGGAAAAAAGACGTGTGGGAAATGTCGATGTCACTGAAACCCTCAACATCATCGGTGATGTCCAGGGAAGGTGTGCCCTGACTGTTGATGATGAAATTGATACCGCCGGCTCTTTAATCGATACCGTAAACACACTTTTGGAGCACGGCGCTACCGAAGTTTATGCCTGTTGTACTCACCCTGTTTTCTCAGGTCCAGCTATTCAGCGAATAGCATCCAGCCCCGTGAAAGAGGTGGTGGTCACCGATACCATACCGGTTGCCGGGAATAAAAAACTCGACAAGATTACCGTCCTGCCTATAGCTTCGCTTCTTGGGGAGACTATCCAGCGTATCCACACCGGCTCATCTGTGGGAGCCATGTTTGAGTAAAAAGTTTCCTGAAAGGCAAAGAGGAAATACGAAATCCTAAGCACGAAGTTTTGAATTTAGAGCATTGAGATTTTGAATTTGTTTAGAGTTTAGAAATTAGAATTTAGGATTTACAGAGAATGTTGGGCTGGTTTACCAAATTAATCGATTCTAACGAAAAAGAGCTGAAGCGACTTCAACCTTTGGTATCCCGTATAAACTCGCTTGAGCCCGATTTTGAAAAACTCACCGACGGCGAGCTTCGCGACAAAACAGATGAGTTCAGGACCAGACTAAAGGATGGCGAGGATTTAGATAACCTCTTGTCTGAAGCTTATGCTGCAGTAAGAGAGGCTGCCAAACGAACGATAAAGCAAAGACATTTCGATGTTCAATTAATGGGTGGAGTTGTCCTTCACCAGGGCAAAATAGCTGAAATGGCAACTGGAGAGGGAAAAACGCTGGTGGCTACACTGCCGCTTTACCTCAACGCCCTTACCGGGGAAGGATGTCACTTAGTAACCGTCAACGATTATCTCGCCAAGCGTGATTGTAACTGGATGGGACCTATTTACCATGCCCTCGGAGTAAGCGTGGCATCCATCAATGCCATGCAATCTCCAGACCAACCTTCACCTTCTTTCCTTTATGACCCCGATTTTGACTCCGGGGACCCGAAATGGAAGCGGCTTCGCCCCATCACCCGCCGTGAGGCTTATGAAGCAGATATAACCTATGGCACAAATAATGAGTTTGGCTTTGATTACCTCAGAGACAACATGGTCATGGACTTATCCCAGTGCGTCCAGCGGGAGCTTAGCTATGCCATCGTAGATGAAGTTGACAGCATCCTCATCGACGAAGCCCGCACACCATTGATTATAAGCGGAGCTGCTGAAGAAGCCACCCAGAAATACTACACCTTCGCTCAGCTCGTTTCTCGCCTCAAAAAAGATGACGATTACACCATTGACGAAAGAACACGAGCATGCTCGCTCACCGAAAACGGCACCACCAAAATGGAGGGGATGCTCAGGAGTGCCGGATTGCTTAAGGCTCCCAGCTTTTACGACCCCTCCAACTACTCACTCACCCGATATCTGGAGAATGCCCTCAAGGCTCATGCTCTGTTCAGAAGGGACAAAGACTACATGGTTAAGGATGGGCAGGTTATCATCGTTGATGAATTCACCGGAAGGTTGATGTTTGGGCGAAGATATTCTGAAGGTTTACACCAGGCTATCGAGGCTAAAGAGAGGGTAAAAATACAGCGCGAAAGCATTACTTTAGCCACCATTACCTTCCAGAACTATTTCCGCATGTACCAGAAATTAGCGGGGATGACTGGCACCGCCGCCACCGAGGCTGAAGAGTTTCACAAGATTTATAAATTGGAGGTGGTGACTGTGCTTACCAACAAGCCACTGATTCGCACCGAGCATCCTGACCAGGTTTACAAAGATGAGAAGGCCAAGTTTGAAGCTGTTGCCAGAGAAATTGAGCATTGGCATAAACAGAAAAGACCGGTGCTCATTGGCACAACCTCCATCGAGAAATCGGAGACGTTAAGCAACTCATTAACCAGGAAAGGCGTACCTCACCAGGTGCTGAATGCCAAGCATCATGAAAAGGAGGCAGCCATTGTTGCTCAGGCTGGTTGTTTAGAAGCAGTAACTGTAGCTACAAATATGGCTGGACGCGGCGTGGACATCATCCTTGGGGGCAATCCTGAAGGACATGCTGAACAGGAGTGGCTTGAGGAACACAACAAAGTGATTGAGCTTGGTGGCCTCCATATTGTGGGCACTGAGCATCACGAAGCAAGGCGTATTGATAACCAGCTCCGCGGCAGAGCAGGGAGGCAGGGAGACCCCGGCAGTTCCCGCTTCTTTGCCTCTTTAGAGGATGAAGTTGTCCACCGCTTCGGCGGAGAGCGCATCGGAGGACTCATGCAATGGGCTGGCCTGGGAGAGGATAAGCCTCTCGAGCATCCCATGGTCAATAAAGCGATAACAAATGCCCAGGTGCAGAGCGAGGGATATAACTTCGATATTCGCAAACACCTTGTTGAGTATGACGATGTAATCAACCAGCATCGCGAGGTAATTTACGACGAGAGGAAGAAAATACTGAGCGGTGCCGACCTTAAAGCAAATATAATGTCTATGAT
>CAZYNG010000065.1:0-5448 GCA_964648615.1 uncultured Dehalococcoidales bacterium
GCTGACACGCGGATTTTCAGTCCGCTGCTCTACCACCTGAGCTACCTCGGCGCAAAACACTACTCCAAAGAGGCATAATTAGGATAATGCACAACTAAATCGATGTCAATCAATCTATCTCGGGATAGGCCTGTTGACCAGCTCAGTGAAAACAGCCCGGGCTAATTCCTGCAAGGAATGGCTTGATTTGCCACTGCGAGGATTTTGAAGCAATGGTGTAATGGAAATTCTTTTCTGCTCTACCGCCCAGGCATCACTGCCCAGACCTGCCTCACCTATTACCTTGTCCTTCAAGATGATATAGCCTTCACTTTCACCACTTAACACCTTCTTTATCTCACCGCCGTGGCTTTGCTTGCCTAATTTTGTAACCTCTATTCCCCTTATCTCCTCCAGAGGTAAATTAGGTAAGTTGATGTTCAGCAAAGTTTCCCCGGGTAAATCGCCTTTCTTTACCCTATCCGCAAGCAGAGCAGCTAATTTAGCAGCAGCTTCGAAATTTGACCCCTCAAAAGCATCCACTGAAACGGCAAAAGATGGAACACCGTGAAAAGATCCCACCAGAGCGCCAGCAACAGTGCCCGAAATGAAAACATCATATCCTATATTAGGACCTTTATTGATGCCCGAGACAACAAGATCTATCTCTCCGGGGAATAAAGCCCTGAAAGCTATAATGACGCAATCGACTGGCGTGCCATCGGTAGCATAGATTCCACTTCCCATCGCTTGTGGAAACACCTTCACGGCACGGCGCAAATTAACCGAAGTGCCTACTCCACTCTGCTCACTCTGTGGAGCTACAACCACCACCTCACCTACTTTGCGAAGTTTCTCTGCTACAGCCCAAAGACCAGGAGAGTCAATTCCATCATCATTGGTAACTAATATTTTCATAAGTGCTCGCTGGCTATCAAACTTCTGAGTAACTATCTCAGTAAAATAATTGTGCTTTGATTAGCGGGCTATGTCAAGCTTGATAGTTGTTGCAACTAATGTAAAAATATGCTTTATATTGAGATGCACCCAACTGGTGAGAATAAAACCCTAATTCAGTGCGACTTTGACGGCACTATTACCGAAAAGGATATCAGCTATTTGATATTACACACCTTTGGCAACGGGGATTGGAAGAAACTAGTAGCTGACTACCGAGGGAACAAAATATCGGTGGACTACTTCAACAAGCAAGCATTCGCTATGGTGAGAGCCAGTAAGGAGACTCTGACCGAATTTGTGAGAGGAAAAGCAAAGTTACGACCTGGGTTTAAGGAGCTAATCGATTACTGCCATCAAAGAGATTTCCGCTTGGTCATTGTAAGCAATGGTCTGGACTTCTATATCGATGTAATACTCAATGATGCTGGCATCAGAAACATTGAAGTATTCGCCGCACAAACTAAATTCTGCCCCGAAGGTATTAAAGTTCAATATATCGGACCAGATGGCAATCAAGCAAACGATGGGCTTAAAGAAATATATACCAAATTGTTCCTGGCGGAAGGTTATCGCCTGATATGTCTGGGAAATGGTGTCTCCGATATTTATCCGGCACGGTTAGCTCACCACGTTTTTGCCCGGGACGACTTGCTTTCACATTGCACCAAAGAAAATATTGCCTGCACACCATTCAACGACCTTAATGATGTGGTCGAAGATCTGAGGATACTCACTCAATCTCGTTCAAATGCCTGATAGTTACCTCTCTCTACGTTTGTGATATAATTCTATCTTCATTAGATTTTTGAGGCTGGAAGAGGGATAATCAATAGCAGAGGTCAAAACAAGCCTGCGGGAGACAGTACTTCTATTGATAGATATGCAAGATGACGCGCTTCACAAAAAGGGAACTTGTTTGACAACAGGTAAGCCAGAGGCGTAAATTTATATTTAACCTTGGAGGGATAGAAATCTACGCTATTATTGAAACCGGGAGTAAACAATATAAGGTAGCCCCTAACGAGAAGATAGAGGTTGAGCGTCTGAACATACCTGAGGGGGATACCGTTGACCTAGACAGTGTATTGTTTATTAATGATGATGGAAATGTAATTACCGGCAACCCTACTATCAAAGGTGCCAAGGTAAAAGCTACCTCCCTAGGTGAGTTTAAAGGGGACAAGGTTACAGTATTTAAGTATAAGCCAAAGGTTCGCTACCGGCGAAAAAGAGGGCACCGGCAAATTTATACCAAATTATTAATAAATAAAATTATTAAACCGCGGGGGTACAAGCATGGCACATAAGAAAGGCGGTGGTAGCACACGCTGCGGCCGCGACAGCCAATCAAAGCGTCTTGGCGTGAAGAAATTCGGAGGGGAGCAGGTTCGCGCCGGGAATATCCTGGTTCGGCAACGAGGCACCCGTATCTTACCAGGAAATAACGTCGGCATAGGCAGAGATTACACCCTGTTCGCTCTGATAGATGGCTTTGTAAGGTATGAGCACGCCAATAAATACAAAAAAAAGGTAAGCATCTACAAATGAAGGATAAGATACACCCCAAATATTATGAGAGCGCTAAAATAACCTGCCTTTGCGGCAATACCTTCACCGTGGGCTCAACCAAGCCAGAGCTTAGAGTAGAGGTATGCAGCAAGTGCCATCCTTTCTACACTGGGGAACAAAGAATAGTGGATACTATGGGAAGGGTAGGGCGGTTCAAGAAAAGATATAGCATAAAAGATTGACATAGAGCACTTGTTTAACACCCTTAACAGAACTACCTAGTCTAAGTCTTGGTTCTCCAAAAGTCTGAAGTCCGTATCATTCCGTAAAAAACAAGTCCGATTGCCGGTATGACAAACCGGACCCGTCGGCTCCGCCTGGATGAGAAGCGTATCACTGTCGCAGTCCTTGATAATGGACTTCATCCTGAGGAAATTGCCTGAAGTTTCCCCCTTATGCCATAATTCCTGCCGACTGCGACTATAGAACCACACATCACCACTTTCCATCGTTCGAGCCAGCGATTCTCTATTCATATAACCCAACATCAATACCTCACCATTCCTGGCATCCTGGATGATAGCAGGAATTAAACCTTGAGAATCAAACTTCAACATGTACCTTCGACCTCCTCTTTTCATCATTGCGAGCCAAAGGCATGCAATCCGTTAGAGATTGCTTCGGAATTACCGTGTCTCCCAATGACCTAGTGACGTTATAGCCTCCCTTAAGTCAATATCACCAGTGTACAGAGCTTTGCCAATAATTGCTCCTTCCACCCGAAGTTGCTTAAGCCTTTCCAAATGCTCCAG
This sequence comes from uncultured Dehalococcoidales bacterium, assembly GCA_964648615.1. Taxonomy (GTDB): domain Bacteria; phylum Chloroflexota; class Dehalococcoidia; order GIF9; family AB-539-J10; genus CG2-30-46-19. Next base: position 3,261 of record CAZYNG010000065.1, read on the forward strand.
CTTGGAAATCCCCCCAGCAGCAATCACAGGAACATTTATTCCACTAACCAGCTTCCCTATCATATCAAAGTTAGGCTCAGTCAAAGTGCCATCCCTCCGTATATCAGTAAAAATAAATCGCTTAACTCCAATGTTTACCATGTCTTCACCCAACTGTAAAATATCCATCACTGTATCCTCCCGCCAGCCATGGATGCAAATCTTGCCGTCTCGAGCATCAAGACTCACCACTATCGCTTCGCCAAATCGGCTGCATAGTTTCCTTACCATCTCGGCATTTTCTACCGCTGATGTGCTTAAAATAATACGTCTTACCCCCTTCCGCAGTAACTCTTCAACCATGCTCTCTTGTCTGATGCCACCACCAAATTGTATCGATAAACCGCTCTCCCTTACTATTTCTTCAACTGAATCTATGTTCTCTGGCTTGCCTGCAGCCGCTCCATCCAGATCAACTATATGAAGCCAGCGCGTGCCTTGAGAACCCCACTTCAAGGCTACTGCTAGAGGCTTTTCATCATAGACTACCTGTCGATGGTAATCACCCTGGTAGAGCCGAACACACTTGCCTTTCCTGATGTCAATGGCAGGAATTATTTCCATTTTTTCCTCATATAGCGAGCTAAAATAAGGATTAGGTCGACAACTTCGTAGCATCAGATTATAACCCAACAAGCCCCTTTCCTGCTAACCTTGCACAACTTTGCACCGTGTTGCTTCTTCTTAGCTATTAATGCTATATATTTCTATGAAGAAGGCTACGAAAATGCAGGAGATAATTGAAGCACCTATATCAGGGAAGATACTGGTCGTAAATGTTATGAGGGGAATACCATACAGGAGGGCGGAGTGATCTGTACCATAGAGGCAGTGAAGATGGAGAATCCCACGATGTTACCGGTGAAGGGCTCGGGCAAAGAGGTATTAGTGTCATCGGGCACAATCGTTAAGACTGGTAATAAGTTAGCTGTTATTGAATACTAAAAGGAGGTTGCATCATGAGCGAAGTAATTAGAGGCACAACGGCACAAAACATTGCGGAGTATAGGCGTAAAAGAGAGCATATCTTGCAAATGGGAGGGCCTGAAGCTATTGAGGATCGCCACAAAAGGGGGCAAATGTCAGCACGGGAAAGAATAGAGTATTTCTTCGACCCTGGCACTTTTACCGAGATAGGATTATGGATTAAACATAGAACCACCGCTTTTGGAATGGATAAAAGAGAAGTGCCTGCTGAGGGAATTGTCACTGGATCTGGCAAAGTAAATGGAAGACATGTGGTTGCCGGCGCTGAGGATTATACTGCCATGATGGGAACCTTTGGTGAATACCATGGTAAGAAGCTGTCTTACGCCATCGATTTTGCTAAGAATAAAGGCTGGCCGTTTATAACCATGAATGATTCTGCAGGTGCCCGACTCCACGAAGGGATAGACACCCTAGAATCTTATGGCTGGACATTCAAATCTCAGATATTGGCTTCAGGAATAATCCCTCAAGTATCCCTACTAATGGGTCCTTGTCTCGGGGGACAAGCCTACCACCCGGTAATGATGGATTTTGTCATCCAAACAAGAAAAACTGGTTTTATGGGCATCGCCGGACCTGCTTTTGTAAAAACGCAGACTGGAGAGGAAATTAGCCTGGAGGAGCTCAGTGGCTGGAAGAATCATGCCATTAAATCGGGGCAGACACACATTGTAGCTGAAGATGATAAGGATTGTTTAGATAAATGCAAAGAGTTGTTATCTTTCTTCCCATCTAATAGCAAACAGAAGCCACCTCGAATAGAGACCAAGGACAGTCCTCAGAGAGAGATTCCCGAGTTCGATTCTATAATTCCTAATGAGCCAACAACACCATACAATATGTACGAGATAATCAAGGAGGTTGTGGATGAAGGGAAATTCGTGGAGATATTCAAGGATTATGCCGCAAATGCCATATGTGGCTTTGCCCGTATGGATGGGCGTCCTGTGGGGATAGTATCCAACCAGCCCCTGGTAAAGGCTGGAGTCCTGGATATCAATGCCTGTGACAAATTGGCCAGATTCATAAGATTTTGTGACCTATTCAATATTCCTCTCGTCTCGCTTACCGATTGTCCTGGCTATATGATAGGCTCTGAACAGGACTGGGCAGGCATACTAAGACATGGTGCTAAGCTGCTCTATGCTTGGGCTGATGC
>CAZYNG010000066.1:0-3454 GCA_964648615.1 uncultured Dehalococcoidales bacterium
CTGAGGTAATAATCCCCATCATTACCCCGATGGAGCGTATATGGCGGGTTAACGCCCGGGTATCTATCCCGCTGATTCCCGGAATGCCATTATCCTGTAGAAAGTTATGTAAAGTAACTGTGCTCTGCCAATGGCTGGGCTGGGGACAATATTCCCGAACAGCCAATCCCCTAACCTGAATTTGCTTTGATTCGAAATCGCTTTCATTAATGCCATAGTTCCCAATCAAGGGATAAGTAGGCACCAGAATCTGCCCGGCATAAGAAGGGTCAGTGAGCATCTCCTGGTAGCCGGTCATGCTGGTATTGAAAACGACCTCTCCGTAGGCATTATCCTCGGCACCGAAGGAATGGCCTTCGTAGACTGAGCCATCTTCAAGAACTAAAATTGCCTTCTTAGCCATGAGATTGCTTCGCTTCGCTCGCAATGACAAAAGGAGGCTGGCAATGACTTTTTAGTGAGTCATCCATGTAAATTACCTCCCCGTCGACTATGGTTGCCATTACCTTGCCTTTAAATTTACAGCCATCAAACGGAGTATTCTTTCCTTTAGAGGCGAATTTGCTGCTGTCCACCACCCATTCCCTGTCCGGGTCGAATATAGTGATATTGGCCGGAGAGCCTATCTTAAGCGTGCCTAATTCATTACCTTTATCAACTATCCTCGCTGGCTCACAGGTCAGCTTAGAAATCAAGGTAACTAAACCTATTTCCCCTTTATGAACCAGGCCCATGAGACAGCCGAAAGCTGTCTCAAACCCGCTGATGCCGAAGGCAGCCATTTCCAGGCTGCAATCCTTATCCGCCAGAGTATGTGGGGCATGGTCGGTAGCAATAGCATCGAGCACTCCATGCTTTAATCCGTCAATCAAGCAAGTTATGTCATCTTCAGTCCGCAAAGGCGGGTTTACCTTGGCATTGGTGTCATAAGAGCTGACAGCTGACAGCTGAGAGCTTTCAGTTCCCTCTCTTTGGAGGGGAAAGGGTCTCGGTGAGGCTATAACCCTTTCCTCAGTCAGCGTCAAATGGTGAGGAGTAACCTCGGCAGTTACCGAAATTCCTTCCTCTTTGGCACAACGCAGGAGGTCAACAGAGCCACAAGTGCTTACATGGGCAATATGAATTCTGGCACTGGTTAGTTTTGCCAGAGCCAGGTCCCGGGCTATCATCATTTCCTCCGCATTCGCTGGGATTCCCTTCACGCCCAATTTGGCAGACACCCGGCCTTCATTTACAACACCATCGTTACTCAGCCGCCTATCCTCACAATGGTCAATGATCGGCAAGCCAAGTGTATGGCTATACTCAAGAGCACGACGCATAACCTGTGAACTAACCACCGGAGCACCATCATCACTGAAAGCAACTACGCCAGCTTCAGCCAGCTCAGCCATATCGCAGACTTCCTTTCCACTTCTCCCTTTAGTGACACAGCCTATAGGGAAGACATGAACAATGCCCTCTTCAGCAGCTTTTTGTTTCACCCAATCCACCATGGCTCGATTATCGATGGGCGGACTTGTGTTTGCCATGCAACAGATGCCAACAAAGCCGCCTGCTGCGGCTGCCCTTGTGCCTGTAGCGATTGTTTCCTTGTCCTCAAATCCCGGCTCACGAAGATGGCAGTGAAGGTCTACAAAGCCAGGACAAACGACCATCCCTGTAGCGTCAATTACCAAGGGTTGCTTCGCTCCGCTCGCAATGACACTTGGCATCCCCCTCCCCAATTGTCTAATTTTGCCCTCATCAATAACCAAATCAGCAATTTGGTCTATATCCTGACCAGGGTCAATTATGTGTCCACCGCGTATGACTAAGGAGACAGATTTATTACCCATCATTTCTACCACACTCTCCAGTAGTCAGAATTTCGTATTCCATAGCTAACGTCCCCTGCGATGTACGGTGATATAGCTGCTAGGCTTGAAACCATGAGCTCCAGCATCACTCTCTGAATCAAAAATAATCAAATTCTCAGGCTTAATCTTTCGAATCCAATGGCTGTCAGCGCTATGGTATTTCTTGGTCTCCAACATTCCTTGATGCCACTCTGAACTGGCGATATATTGAGGATGAACCTCGCGTTCGCAGTAGAGACACCTCAGTGTTAAAGGCTCTAAGTTTACTATTTTGAACTCAGGCTTTATATACCTTGTTTCTGTTTCCTGGTTTGAGACACAGTTTGAATTAAGACACCTGACCCCGGAATCTCGGTCATAAATGGGATAATCTACCTTCTGAACGAAAGAATCAGCTTCTTTAGAAATTGCGATTTCCTTAGTTCCCAGCAAGAGGGCTATGAGCGCCATTCTGATAGGCACCCCACGAGCAGCCTGCTTGAAATACATGCTCCTGGGGTCAGCATCCAGCTCATAGGCCAATTCATCAACGCGGGGCAACGGGTGCATAACAATCGTCCCTTTAAACTCCTTTCCCTTGAGGAGCTTCTTATCTACCACCGGATAGTCCTTTTTCAACTCCTGTCCCTCTTCAGTAGGGGCATGCCTTTCCTTCTGAAGCCGCATGACATAAAGGGTATCAATCCCAGTTTTCTTCAGCTCGATTTGAATACTAATGTCAGGCAACATTGCAAGTTGATGTGCGCTACTCGGAGTTACGTACATGGCATCCAGGGGGAAGAATCCTTCTTTAACTTCCTGGTCCCCAGCCTCAAGCCTTATCAGCTTACCTTTATATTCTGTAGTCAGTTTCCTCAGAACATGCTCCGGCATCTCCAACCCGGGACTGGGTGGGAAAAGGATAATTGCGCCAAACCTGGCCAGGGCATAAGTCAGGGAATGCACCGCTCGCCCGTATCTCAGGTCCCCGAACAAAGCGATTTTCAGACCCTCAATGTTTCGTCTCTCCTTCTTAATGGTGTAAAGGTCGCACAAGGCCTGGGTTGGATGTTCGTGACCTCCATCACCGGCATTTATTACCGGGATGCCAGCGTAGTCAGCAACTACCCTGGCCGCTCCTTCCCAGGGATGCCTGATGACAATTATATCGGCATAACTCCCGACCACCCTTGCCATATCAGCAAGGCTTTCGCCTTTGGCTAGAGAGGTTGCACCTACCTCAACCGCACTTATAATTCTCCCCCCGAGTCTGAGCATCGCAGCCTCGAAAGATAGCCGTGTCCTGGTGCTCGGTTCAAAAAACAGGCTTGCCATAATCTTTCCCTGGCATACCCCGGATTGGTCATTTAATGAATCAGACATTTCGTCTGCCACGGAAAACAGTGCCTCGATTTCCCTATTCGATAAATCGTCTATGGTTACCAAACTGCTGCCTGCTAAGCTCATCTAGCCACTCCCTGTGTATTTACTTTCCAGGTCAGTTCTATCCTTCATCAACGCTATTCACTACTCAGTTGAACTTGCTATAGCTACCCCATCTTCACCATCCACTTCTTTAACATATACCTCTACTTTCTCACTCCGCGAGGTTGGTA
>CAZYNG010000066.1:3554-5424 GCA_964648615.1 uncultured Dehalococcoidales bacterium
ACCTCTACTTTCTCACTCCGCGAGGTTGGTATATTCTTACCGACATAGTCAGCTCGAATAGGAAGCTCACGGTGACCACGGTCAATAAGAACGGCCAGCTGCATGGAGCTGGGGCGACCTAAATCGATGAGAGCATCCATAGCTGCCCGAATGCTTCTCCCGGTATAAAGGACGTCATCCACCAGGACCACTTGTTTATCAGTTACATCAACGGGAACATCGGTATGCTTAGCCGGTTTTGACTCCAGGGAAGAAACGTCATCACGATAAGAGTTAATGTCCAGAACACCTACAGGAACATGGATATCCTCAAAACTCTGAATTGTATCGGCTAATCGGTGTGCTAAAGGCACTCCTCTGGTCCACATACCCACGAGTACAATGCTTCCAGCACCCTTGTTCCTTTCTACAATCTCGTGGGCAATACGAACCAAGGCCCGCCCTACATCCTCCGAGGTCATGAGGAGCTTACGGGGCATTAAAAAAGCCTCCTGCCACATAACTGGCAAGAGGCTGCAGATTTTACCAACCTTTGCGTTATCAAATCTCCCCTTACCAGCCTCTCCGGGCTGATTTAAAGGTTTGTATGATTTTAGCAAACTCATGGTGATAATGCAATAAGTTACGTCGCAAAAAAACAAATTGTATTTTCGATAACTCGGATGTTAATATCGTCAGACAAGAAATATATCAATGGATTTTTCATTAATTCCCGACGGCACAGTTACTTCGGTGCCAGGATTTGTCGCTGGTGCAGTCCACGCCGGAATAAAGGATACGGACGAACTGGACTTAGCTATCCTCTATTCCAAGATGCCTTGTGTCGCCACTGGTGTTTTCACCACCAACCTGGTTAAATCAGCCCCGATCATCTTATCCCAAAGACACCTGACACAAAGAAAAGCAAGGGCGATTGTGGTGAATTCAGGTTGTGCCAACGCCTGTCTTGGAGAGCAAGGCATGACAGATGCCTCAGAAATGGCAAGCCTGACAGCAACAAAAGTGAGCATAGCTTCAAAGGAAGTGCTTGTAGCCAGCACGGGGGTGATTGGAAAACCACTGCCCATGAGCCAGATTAGAAACGGAATCGAGAAAATAGAGCTCCACCAGGATGGCGGTCATAAACTGGTCAGAGCAATGATGACCACGGATACCAGGCCCAAGGAGATAGCGATACAAGTCGAGGCAAAGGAAGGTAAATTTACCATCGGCGGGGTAGCTAAAGGAGCAGGCATGATGCATCCTGAATTAGCCACCATGCTTTGCTTTATAACCACTGACGCCGCGGTAAACATTGATTTCCTGCAGCAATCGCTAAAGAAGGCGGCTAATGCTTCTTTTAATATGCTCAGCATTGATGGCGAAACCAGCCCTAACGACTGTGTATTTTTGTTAGCCAATGGTTTGGCAAGCAACACTGAAATTGGTTTCAATAATGGCGAGGATTTTCAAAACGCTTTAAATGAAGTCTGCATTTACCTGGCCAAATCAATAGCCCGAGATGGTGAAGGAGCAACCAAGTTCATCGAAGTTGTTGTGGAAGGAGCGGTAAATCAAACGGAGGCTCGCCAGGCAGCCCGGACCATTGTCAGCTCTCCACTGGTCAAAGCGGCGATGCACGGCGGTGACCCTAATTGGGGACGCATTGTTGCCGCCCTGGGACGAAGTGGCGCAAAGATAAGGGAAGATAAACTGGATGTCCATTTGAATGACATTTGTGTCATGAAGCAAGGCAGCCCAACACGCTTTGATGCCGAAGAGCTGCGAACGTCTCTGGCAAGAGCCAACAAGGTGCCCATCAAGGTGTATCTCAACCTGGGTGACGGCAGAGCCACTGCCTGGGGCTGCGACCTATCCGAAGAATATGTTA
>CAZYNG010000067.1:0-3109 GCA_964648615.1 uncultured Dehalococcoidales bacterium
GAGCCACACGCTCCCGAATCTGTGAAGAACTAATATCAATTATCGGGGTAGCGACGTAGCTGACTCTATCAGTTATCCCCGGAATATGACGCTCTAAATCCTCTAAAGCCGCGAAAGCTAAATTTGCTCTGGGCACAACAGCTAACCTGCATAGCTGGATTAGCTTGCTCGGCTCCTTCCACTCAGCAAACTGAGCTAGAGCATCACATCCCAGGATAAAAAACAAATCCGCCTGAGCACCTAACCGATTCCTGAGCTCAACCATAGTATCTATAGTATACGAGGGACCAGAGCGCTCCACCTCCACATCGCTTAGCTCAAAGTGAAGGTTAGGGAGAATAGCCAGACGCAGCATCTCCACACGATAACCTGCCGGGGTAATCGGATGCTGCAGCTTAAGCCACGGCTGACCCGCAGGTACAAAAAGAACTTTTTCCAACCGTAGCTGGACTCGGACTGCTTCAGCAATAATGAGATGCCCTATATGAACAGGGTCAAAGGTGCCTCCCAAGACCCCCACTTTCATAACTTCACCGTCCGGTTATTTTCAATTATGATAATTATATATTTACCTATAGTATTTGGATAATAATAACACTAATAAGAATGTACATGGGGATTAGAAAAAACCTTTGAGCAAGGGATAACTGCTTCTTAAGTTTGTAATATCTTATTGACAGTATATTAACAAGAATTGTCAATTTGTCGTTTAATTTGAGTGATTTGCCTTTTCAGCTTGGAATTAACCTCTAAATCGTTAGCTATTTTCTTATATCCATGGAGTATTGTGGCATGATTCCTGTTGCCTAATATATTGCTAATCTCCCTGAAGGAGTAATTTCCTTTCTCTCGCAGGATATACGCTGCGATGTGGCGTGCTAGGGAAGTCTCCCTGTCCCTCTTTCTGCCTAGCAATTGCTCTAGGGAACAGTCAAAATATTCAGCTACCGTTTGGACTATTACTTTACAGTCATCGTTGTTTTTATTAGTTGTTAATAATTTGGTGACTATTTGTGGAGTTAAGCTAAGCCCGGTTAACTTGGTATAGGCATCGAGGTATGTGAGGGCACCTTCAAGCTGGTAGACGTTATCCTGTATCTTCTGTGCGATAAATTGCAGTGTCTCTTCGATGATAGGGAGTTCCTTCTCCGTTGACTTGGCTTGAACTATAGCTAACCGTGTCCCAAAATCGAGGGTCTGAATTTGAGTAACAAGACCACATTGCAGGCGTGACCTTAGCCTGTTGCTGACTAAAGACATCTCTTTGGGGGCGCGGTCAGCAGCGATCACGATTTGACAGTTATTATGATAAAGCTCGTTGAAGGTGTGAAAGAAAAACTGTTGAGTCTGCTTTTTATTATCTAGCAGCTGGAAATCATCGAAAAGGAACATATTTACCGGGGCGAATTTGCTTCGGAAATGGTCTACAGCGTTCTGCTTGACTGCGAGCACAAATTCAGTGATAAATTGGTCAGCGGAAGAGTAAACCACGTTCAGTCCTATTCCTATTGCCATGTGCCCGATAGCATGTAACAAGTGAGTCTTGCCGCGACCAGTGTCTCCGTGAATAATGAGTGGATTGTAGACCAGTGATGGTTTCTGGCTTACCTCTGTGGCTGCAGCATAGGCAAGGCGATTACAATCACCCACCACAAATCTGGCGAAAGTGTATTTGGGATTAAATCGGTAGGTTTTCATCCTGGTGCTTACTCCACCGTCGCACTGCAATGGCTTCTCCCTGGCCAGTGTTGGCTGCTGTACCACGAATTGGACCTCCAAGTCTTTTCCCAAGATAATGGCAATGGTCTTCTTTATCAATGAGTGAAAGCGTTTTGTAAGATACTCAGCGATGAAAGTATTGGAAACGCTAACTACGAAGACGTCGTTTTCGCAGCAACTGATACCTTGACTATCGCTGAGCCAGGTATCATAGTTTATCCTGTTGACTTGGAGTTGAAGCTGTCCTAAAGCTCTTGCCCAAGCCTCTTTTGCCGAAAATGGTTCACTCATAGAAATAGAATCACCAGTAGCCACATGGGGTAATTGGAGAATACCAAGGTTAGATTATGACAAAAACGGTTTTTGGTCATCTAGGGGAATTTTGACATAACAAAAAAAATATTTGAAAATGCTGTTGGGCTAGTTATGAAAGTTATTTTTATGGGCACTCCGCAATTTGCCATGCCTGTGCTGGAACGTTTGCTTAATAGTTCTCACCAGGTAGTGGCAGTATGCACTCAACCTGATAAGCCGGCGGGGAGAAGGCGGGACCTCATTCGTTCGCCGGTAAAAGCGCTGGCTTTGAATCGCCATATCCCTGTTATGCAACCAGAGACATTCAAGTCTCCCCAGGCAGTGCGGGAATTGAGTCGCTTCTGTCCCGATTTCATCGTGGTTGCCGCTTTTGGTCTCATTCTCCCTCCCGAGGTGTTATCCCTGCCCCAGTTTGGTTGTCTTAATGTTCACCCTTCATTGTTGCCCCGTCATCGCGGACCCTCCCCTGTGGTTAATGCTATTCTTGATGGGGATGAAACTACCGGTGTCACCATCATGTTATTGGATGCCGGATTGGATAGCGGCCCTATTTTGGCTCAGAGGGAAATGCCTATCTTGCCTGAAGACACCACTGGCTCACTCACTGATAAACTAGCTCAACTGGGAGCTGCTCTTCTGGTGGATATTTTGCCTGAATGGCTTGAGGGCAAGATTAAGCCACAACCTCAGGAGGAAAACAGAGCTACTTTCAGCAGGCTGATAACCAGCGGGGATGGGAAAATAGACTGGCATCTTCCCGCTGTGGAAATCTGGCGAAGGGTAAGGGCTTATAATCCATGGCCAGTTTGCTATGGCTGGTGGGGTGACAGAAGGATTAAAGTTCACAGCGCTGTTCCTTTGGAGGATATAACTCCAGGAAAGGTGGGGGAGGTGGTGGCTTTACCTTCGTCACCTGAAGCAGGTGTGATCACCGGGCACGGCGTCTTGGGCCTTGATAGAGTGCAACTGGAGGGAAGGAAGGAAATGTCAATCGCTGAGTTTCTGAGAGGACAAAGAAGCTTTGTCGGCTCAGTTCTGAGTTGAGGGTGTTAACTTATTTGGCTCGATTCTTATT
>CAZYNG010000067.1:3209-5410 GCA_964648615.1 uncultured Dehalococcoidales bacterium
TTTGTCGGCTCAGTTCTGAGTTGAGGGTGTTAACTTATTTGGCTCGATTCTTATTCGGTGGTGACCCCACGCCGCAGTTGCCCCATTCAATCCATGTTGCCCGGCTGGCTCTGGAGAGGAACAAAGACAGAATCCTTCGCGTCTGCTGGGAGACCAATGGCTCAATGCGTCCCGCTCTATTGAAACAGGTTGCCGAAATTGCTTTGAATTCCGGTGGCTGTATTAAGGTTGACCTTAAAGCCTGGGATGAAGGATTACATATTGCTCTTTGTGGTGTAAGCAACAAAAGAACCCTGGAAAACTTTCAGCTCCTGGCAGAATATGCTCGGGAGAGACCTTCGCCGCCATTCTTGATAGCAAGCACTTTGCTCGTCCCGGGATACATAGACCGGGAGGAAATTTCCCGGATTTCCCGGTTCATTTCCTCCCTTAATCCTGATATCCCCTACTCGCTTCTTGCCTTTTATCCCCACTTTATGATGAGGGATTTGCCTACCACTTCTAGGCATCACGCTGAGGAATGCCTGGCGGAAGCAAAAGCACAAGGATTAAAAAGCATAAGAGTTGGCAATATCCATCTTCTCAGCGATGATTACTAGGGACCGGGCTTACCCTCTGCCCACTGCTTGCTAGTCAAAGTTGCTTATTTTCTTTAAGCTCGTTGTAGCACTCGCTGCAATATACCGGTCTACCTTCACGGGGCTGGAACGGCACTTCTGTGTCTTTGCCGCACTGGGCACACACTGCCGGGAACATCTGGCGTCTGAAGCCGAAGTCGTTTCCGTAACGCTGGGATTTCCTTGCTTTGCGGCACGCTGGGCAACGCTTGGGTTCATGAGCATAGCCTTTAGTGGCAAAGAACTCCTGTTCCTCAGCGGTGAAAGTGAAAGTCGCGCCGCAATCAGCGCACTCGAGCGTTTTGTCTTCGTAACCCACTGGATGACCTCCTCTATATTAAATTGTTGGCTAGAGCTAAGGTCACTCAGCACCTTGAATAAACCTAGCGGAGTTTAACCCGGTATGCAATGACCTAAAACCAACTCCAACAGAAATATTGTATACCACAAGGCTTTATATTGCAATAGTGATTTGGCTTTTGGGGGCAATGTGATAAAATCTTTATTGATTAGCTATGCCAGTTTACGAATACCGTTGTAATTCCTGCCACCGCAAGGTTAGCTTATTTCGGCACAATTTTTCGCCTGATGCTCCTGCCTGCCCTCACTGCGGGGGTGAGCTCAAACGGACATTCTCCACTTTCGCCATGCATAAAACCTACAAGGATGTTTATGACGATATACTTTCCGACAGAAACTTGACTGAGGGGATGATGCGTAATGACCCCAGAGCTTTAGCTGAGTGGAATAAGAGAATGACCGGAGGCGAGAAGCCTCCTCCAGATTATGAGGAAATGACCGAGAGAATGGAGAGCGGGGAATGGCCTGTTGAGCAGATTGAACAAAAGAGGAAAGAGGCGATGGGCCTATCCGAGTCATCAGAGGCGAACGGGGATTAGCAAGGAGGCAAGGTGCCAATTTATGAGTTTATCTGCCATGATTGTCGTGAAAAGACGAGTGTTCTGCTGAGGAGTATCTCGGAGCCTGTTTCGGCCACCTGTCGCTTTTGCGGAAGCACTAATTTATCCCGTACTGTATCAAGCTTCGCCTATCATAAGTCATTACAAACTGTATGGGAGGAGAGTGGCGAACCATCAGCGCATCTCAGCGATGATTATTACAAGGACCCACGCAACATCGGGCGTTGGGCGGAGAAGAAATTTAAGGAAATGGGCGAAGAGATGCCTTCCCAGATTAAAGAGGAAATACAGGCAGCTAGAGAGGGTGTGATGCCCGAGCCTCTGAAGGATTTACAAAGTGCCTCACCAACCGCTTCGTATAGTTGATGCCAACCTCAACCGTTCCGTTGAAGGGCTGCGTGTTCTGGAAGATGTTGCCCGTTTTGTTCTTAATGACGCTACACTAAGCCAGCAGTTAAGAAGCACTCGTCACAGTCTTGCCGAAGTCGGTGAGTCTCTGGGCATAATTCTTCTTGAGGAACGGGACTCGGAACACGATGTTGGCAGAGAAAATGTCATTGCCAGGCCCCCCTCTGTCATTGCGAACCGCCCCTCTGTCATTGCGAGCCGAAGGCGAAGCAATCTCAACAGGCAGTCCTACCCTGATTTAGCCAGCCTGGTCGGA
>CAZYNG010000068.1:0-5402 GCA_964648615.1 uncultured Dehalococcoidales bacterium
ACCTATTTTAACCAGAAAACCCCTGTTTGTAAAACCAGACCCCTTGCTCTGGCAGTCGGTTGTGTATTTAGTAGCCATCAGCTTTCAGCTATCAGCCTTCAGCTAACCGCTGATTACTGACCGCTGAGTGCTGTTTGAAATTGTTTAGTATTTCGGATTTAGTATTTAGAGTTTGGTTTTTCCGAGATTGCCACGTCCGTCAGCCGACGGACTCGCAATGACAGAAAGAGGTGGTTAATGAAGAGAAGTGGGAAGGATAGAGGTGCTGGACTCTCCCTGCGTCTTTGGTTGACTGTCAGCTAAGAAATCAACGCACTCTTGAGCGATACCCTCGGCATCCAGGTGGTACAGAGAGCGAAGCAAGTCCTGCTCCCCATGAGTTACGAATTCATCGGGGATGCCCAATCGTTTCACCTTGATATCTGATATTCCAGATTTTTGCAGCAGCTCCAACACCGCGGCACCAAAGCCGCCGCTGAGGACGTTCTCCTCCACGGTGATTATCTTCCCGGTACGCTTAGCCATCTGTAATATAAGCTCTGCATCGAGCGGCCTGGCAAAGCGAGCGTTAATCACTGAAGCATTAATGCCGCAAGAAGCTAAATGCTCTGCTGCCTCCAGAGAAGGGATAACAGTTGAGCCAATTGCTATGATGGCGACATCTTCACCTTGCTTTATTATTTCACCTTTACCTATGGGAAGCTGGCGAAGCTCGGGGTCTAAGGGAACACCTGATCCGTTCCCTCGGGGATAGCGAATTACCATAGGGTGTGCTGTGCTCAGGGCAGTGTACAGCAAGTTCTGCAGCTCGCTCTCATCCCCGGGTGCAGAAACAATCATATTGGGTATTAAACCAAGATAGGATAGGTCGAATATCCCCTGGTGCGTCTTGCCGTCCTCCCCTACAATGCCGCTGCGATCCACAGCAAAAACAACCGGCAGGTCGGGAAGACAGACATCGTGAACTATCTGGTCAAAGCCACGCTGCAGGAAAGTGGAATATATCGCTACGATGGGTATAAAGCCCTGAGTAGCCAGCCCGGCAGCCAGGGTAACTGCGTGCTGCTCGGAGATTCCCACATCGTGGACACGGTGAGGAAACTCTCTGGCCAGCTGAGATAGGCCATTGCCCTCGACCATAGCAGCAGTAATCACTACTAATCTGGGGTTATCTCTCATCAGCCTGCTGACTGTTCGGGCAAATATCTCACTATAACCGGGTATTGTCGTCGAAGTCTCGTTGTTCGGGGATAGTCCATGAAAGTGGATGGGATTGTCCTCCGCTGGTTCATAGCCCTTGCCCTTGGTGGTCAGCACATGGATAAGGATAGGCTTGTGGCAGTCCTTCGCGTGGGTTAGAGCCATTTCAAGCTCGGCAATGCTGTGACCATTTATAGGGCCAAGATAACTAAAGCCAAGCTGCTCCCATATCATGGTGGGCACGATAACCGTTTTGATTCCTTGCTTGAGACGGTGCAGGGCCCGGCACAGCTTCCTGCCGCCAGGCAACAGGCGAAGCAGCCGGGTTGCCCGGTCCCTGGTCTGCTTGTAGCTCCGGCTTGTGCGCAGCATGGTTAACTTCCTGGCTAGCGCTCCCACTGTGGGCGAGATAGACATGCCATTGTCATTGAGCACGACAATGAAGTTCGTGTTCAGATGACCGGCATGATTTAGTGCCTCATAAGTTATGCCGCAGGTAAGGCAACCATCGCCGGTAACAGCAATTACATGGTGATCATCACCTGCTGTGTCGCGAGCCAGGGCCATGCCAAGGGCGGCAGAGATAGAATTGCCGGCATGCCCGGCGATGAAGGAATCATGCGGGCTTTCATTGGGGTCGGGAAAACCGCAGAGCCCATTATATTGACGCAGGGTGGGAAATAGCTTCTTCCTACCCGTCAGCAGCTTGTGGACATAGCTCTGATGCCCTACATCCCAGACAATCTTGTCTTTCGGGCTATCAAATACCCGATGCAGAGCTATGGTAAGCTCAATGGCACCCAGGTTGGAGGCAAGGTGTCCTCCATTTTCGGTTACCCTGCTTACCAGTAATTCCCTGAGCTCAGAGCAGAGTTGGTCCAGTTCACCTTGCTTTAGTGACTTGACGTCACCAGGGCTATTAACTCTATCCAGTATCCGGAAATCCACGATACAGAGACTACTTTCTCGACAATAAAGCTTTCTTTGATAGCTTAACACAAGGTGGTCAGGAAAAGTCAATGCTCAGCAGCTTAAGTTAGCACCTGTGCCAGCATCATGTCCGCAGGCGCTGTCAGTCTTTGCGCTAATGGCTCAGCAGGTTGCCTTGAGGTGCTGCCACATTACTGGAGAATCGGGGTTATGCTCCCGATAGCGGCGTTGTGCAATTTCGTTACTCATGGTGGAGTAGCAGTAGGGGCATCCCTGTATACAGGTATCGTTCATGCCGATATCCTTGCTCACCGAGCATCGGCAGTGTTTGCGCTGATAAGGGTCCTTGGGATAGTTGCCTGGTAATCCCCAGAGTCTATGGAGCAGACTTCCATCGATGCATCTTCCCGGCGGCATGCCGAACTCAGTGAAGTCGCGCTCTGAAGCGCAGGTGAAGCTCTCCATGTTATGTTGTTTAGCGATAGCGGCGAGATCCCTAATAAGAAAACCAATGTGGTGAGAGGAGACCGCTTCTTTATCGAAGGAAAACCCACTTTGTTCCAATTTGGACAGCCTGCGCTCACTCTTCTTATAGAAATGGACTATGCTTACCACGACCCGGTGGGTGGCTCCTTGTAACCTTCTGGCGATACTGGCGAATTTTTCGCGGTGAAGGTCAACGTTAGTCATGTTCGATAAGATAATAGGGTCATACCTCCAGATGACCCGCAGCGGTCCCACATGTTCACTTAGCTTCAAGAAGGTAGAAATCCGGTCATCAAGGCTGGGCATGCCCGGTTCGAGAGCTTCAGGATAATCGTTGATGGTGAACTGGAAGTAATAGCGGAATCCTGAATTATCAAGTTCGTCTAAATGCGCCAGCATAGGGGCGGGATTTTTTGACCAGAAGACGATAGCATCCACGTCCTCCGGTTTGAGGGATACATGGGATACCTGCCTGGGATTCACGGGGTTGGGCACCAAACACCACCCGGCACGAATCCTGTTCATGAACCACTGACTGTAGAGTGCCGGGATATCTGTTCTGCGGCTGGCAGAGATAATCACGGTGATTTTATTATAATATAGCCCTCTTTCTTTGAAGTATAACAGAGAGATTGTTTCGCTCCGCGCTCAATATCAAAAATCAAACATGAGAAATCAAAACTGAATTTAGTAGCCACCAGCCACCAACCATCAGCCATCAGCCATCAGCTTTCAGCTAACTGCTCTGTCATTTTGCATTTTGAGTTTCGCCGGGGCTGACACAGTTTTGCCTCGCAATAATGGAACAGTGGTTTTAGCTTTTGTGGTGAAAAATTGTTAGAATTATAAATTTAAGGAGGGAACGAATGGGCGATATTCTTGATGAAGCTACGGCGATTGTCAGATGCAGGGAATGTCCGTGGTATAGGAATTGTGTAACTCCGCTGCAGGTTAGTCCTGAAGATATTGCTCAATTCAGGTTGATGTTGCAGCAGGGGAGTCTTCCTGAGCAGGCAAAAAATGAAATGGAGAGTATCCTGGAGAATATGGCTTCTATGAGCCAGAACATGATTTTACAAAGTTGTCCTGTGTTTGCTCAACGGCTTAAGGAAAGTCCTGAAATGGCTCGACAAATGAAGGAGATAATGCAGAACTGGGGAAAGGAGGAATGACCGAGCAACTAGGCAAGATAGAGAAGCCGGAGGCAGAGCAGTTTAAAGGGGGTAAGAAGCTTTATCTTGTTCCCTTGATATTTTCTGGTGAGGATGCTCCTGCAGAATACAAGGAAAGATGCCATCGCTACTGGCAGCAGGTGGCAGAGCAGTTAGCCAGTCTGGAAGAAAAAATTGGCAAGGTGAATCGGGTTTATCACGAGTCAATTTCGCTGTCTGGTGAGGAGGGTATGAAGCTGGCTGAAAAGATAAATCAAAGCTGCTATCAAATTGCTAAAAGCAAGTGTGATAACGAGGCTACCTTCGAGGCATTTGAGGATCGGGAATTGCTCGAGGAGATTATAGATTGGGAGAGGTGCCTTTTGCTTGGCTTTGTAACTGTGAAGGTGGCGAGCAAAGTTTCGGAATTTTACACTGAGACTTCGAAGAAGCGGTATGAATTCATGGTTAGCAGGATAACTGAAACGCTTAAGGATAACGAAGCGGGGCTTTTATTCATCACAGAAGGACACAGGCTGCAATTTCCCAAGGACATCGAGGTATTCAGCATTTCTCCGCCGGGTCTGGATGAAATTCACCGCTGGCTTCGCGACGAAGCTAGCAAGGAAAAGGAACTGAAGGAGACAGGGAAAGAGAAAGAGGCAGGGAAAGAGAAAGAGGAACCCAGGGAAGAGAAAGGAAAGAGGAGGAAGCCAAGGAAAGCGAAGAGGAGAAATGAATAGTAGAACAAGGAGACCAGTGGTTGCCGGGACATTTTATGCCGGGACATCTCAGAGGCTTAAAGAGCAAATCGAGCGATGTTATCGGCATGAGCTTGGTCCTGGTTCTGTGCCTCGGGTCAATGATAAAGGCCCCAGAGAGATTGTAGCTCTGGTTGTTCCTCACGCTGGATATGCTTACTCGGGTCCGGTAGCAGCCCATGCCTATAAAGAGCTTGCCAATGATGGCATTTTCGATACAGCGGTGATACTTGGTCCTAACCATACTGGCTATGGTGCTGCAGTTTCAGTATGGACAAAAGGAGGCTGGGAGACGCCTTTAGGGGAGGTGAAGATAAATGAGGGATTTGCTGATAACCTGTTGGGTGGAGTAATTGAAGTAGACGAGACAGCTCATTTATATGAGCATAGTATAGAAGTCCAGGTGCCCTGGCTCCAGCATCTCTATGGAGAAGTTGACATTGTACCGATAACCATGCTTGCTCAGGATATTGAGACCGCCAGGGAAGTTGGCAAGGCTGTTTCTAGAGTTGGTGGTAACATCGTAATCATAGCCAGCAGCGATTTTACCCACTACGAGCCTCATCCCATAGCCTCAGAGAAGGATAAGTCCGTGATAGAGGCGATAACTAATCTGGATGAGGAACAGCTCTACGAGCGGTGTGAGGCGCTTAACTCTACCGCCTGTGGTTATGGTGCCATAGCGGCAGCGATTGTGGCTGCCAAGGAGATGAAAGCGAAACAGGCGACTTTGCTGAAATATGCTACCAGTGGGGATACCAGCGGGGATTTCTCCAGGGTGGTGGGCTATGGCTCCATTGTCATAAGACGGTAAAGCTGTTGTTTACTTGGAGCTTATTATCTCTCCTTTAATATCTTCTTCAACGGTGAGGAT
>CAZYNG010000069.1:0-2925 GCA_964648615.1 uncultured Dehalococcoidales bacterium
TCTGATTGCTATTTGTGGAGTGGAGCGCTATCACACTGTAGTTGTGGTAGCGCTTTGCTTTATCATGGGTGACGTTGGAAAGAGAAGACGTGGCAGAAATTGGCGAGCTGGATAGTCTGAAGATCACAGTCTTGACGGAGGACTCCGTACTTTATGAAAGTCATTATCTAGGGCAACACGGAGTTTCCTTTCTTCTGGAAGGGGTAAAAGGCTCCGATGTGATGAGAATCCTGGTTGATGTGGGTCAAAATTCACAGGCTCTTCTTAACAACATGAAACTCATGAATATCTCGCCCGCGATTATTGATGCTGTTGTTCTAACTCATTGCCACTATGACCATACACAAGGAGTAGCAAGGATGCTCAAGGAAATAGGCAGAAAGGATATCCAGGTAATCGCTCATCGGGACATCTTTCGATTGAATTTCGTTACCGAGCCTTATCTCAGGCATGTAGGCATTATGCCCGGCGATTCCAGAGAGGAGATAGAAAAAGCTGGTGGCAGCCTTCTTCTCACTAGAGACCCTGTGAAGCTTATGTCGGGGATTACCACCACGGGGGAGGTGAAAAGGCAAACTGACTTCGAGGAAGTAGGGATAGCGCTGAAGACGATAGAGGGTGGGGAAGTTGTGGATGACCGAATGCTCGACGATATATCCGTCGTGGCAAATGTTAATGGGAAAGGTCTGGTGATTGTAACCGGTTGTAGCCATGCTGGAATCGTTAATATCGCCAGGCATGCTGTAGAACTAACCGGTTGTGACAAAATAGAGGGGATACTCGGTGGTCTGCATCTTGTGGATGCCCCCGATGACAGGATAAGAAGAACAGGTGAAGAACTTTCTAAGTTGAATCCAGAGTGGATATGTGCCGGTCATTGCACCGGATTTAAAGCACAGGTGGAGCTTTACCTTACCTTCAGGGAGAGGTTTTCACCTTTACAGACTGGAATGCAATTTGTAATTTGATTTGCCTCAGCTTATCCCAGGCCTTCCACAAAGGACTTCACATTCTTGCCCAAATCAGGGATGTAATACCCACCTTCGAGTAACGCAAACCTCCTGCCATGGCAAGACTTGGCAGCCTCCTTTATCATGCTACCTATGGTCTTGTAGTCCTTGGTTTTGAGGCTCCTTCCCCAATCCTTCTCATAGGTATCAAATCCAGCACTGACCCCAATAATGTCATAGTCTTTTGCCTTTCCCAGGCTTTCGCTTAGCTGAGCTAAGTATTCTTGCCTTTCCTGGCATACCATGTTCAAAAATATGATATTCTCATTGCCGCCGAGGATGTCATAGGTGCCGTTGCCGTAATGAAGGTCAATATCAACTATCAAGGCTTTATTTATCTTTTTATCCTGAATTAATTTTGTGATAGCGATAGCCATATTGTTGAAAAAACAAAAGCCGCCATTGAAATCCCTGCTGGCGTGGTGTCCTGGCGGCCTTATCAGTCCAAAGGCGGGCTCATTTAGAGCAATCTGAGCGGCTTTTATCGCCCCGCCGGCAGCTAGGCTGGCTACTTCAAAAACAAGTTCATCCCTTTTCACTGAGTCGATCAAAGATTGAGTATGAACCAGGAGAAGATCGTCCTCAGCGGCAGGTTCAGGCTGGACGAATTCATAACCCTTCAGTGCCTCGAGAATGCTCTCTATCCTTCCTGCGTCAGATGCCGGGTCATAGGTATAAACCCGCTTGTATTTCTCATGAGATACTATCTTCATACCCAACTATTTTACCATGTTGGCCAGACATTCGGAGCTACACCCTGGTGGTTGACAAAAATGGTATAATAAGCAACTAATTTACAAGGCATGATTTTGATGTACAGTTTAAAGTCCTAGTGTCGAGGAGGAAGGAGTAAAATTGGTGACAGGTACAGGTAACAAAGTGGTGACTGTGGCTGTAGATGCCATGGGTGGTGATTATGCTCCTCGGGAGATAGTCAAGGGTGCGATTGAAGGAGCCAAGAAGGAGGGAATTGAGATAATTTTGGTGGGTCGGGAGGATGCTATTCAGAAGGAAATGGAGAGATATGGTATTTCCGGGCTTCCTATCCGTGTGAGGCATGCAGGCGATGTGATACTTGATGGTGAGCCTCCCGCAATGGCTTTGCGGCACAAGCCCGATGCCTCTATTCTTGTTGCCACTCAATTAGTGAGAAAGGGCGAGGCAGATGCCCTGGTAAGTATGGGTCCTACAGGAGCAGTTATGGTGAGTGCCATACTAACCCTGGGCACTCTGGGAGGCCTCAGACGGCCGACTGTTGGCGGGGATCTCATCGGGTTCGTCCCTGATACGGTAATATTTGATGCAGGAGCTAATGTTGATTGTAATCCGCGCGAATTATTGAATTTTGTTGCTATGGGTTGTGTTTATGCTAAGAGGATACTTCACATTGCCAACCCAACCGTGGCATTGCTCAGCAATGGCGCTGAAGAAGGGAAGGGCAATCATCTGGTAAAGGGAGCTTACCAACTTCTTAAGAAGAGCAAGCTGAATTTCATCGGGAATATAGAAGGTCATGATCTTCCTGCAGGAAAGGCAAACGTTGTTATTTGTGATGGGTTTACAGGCAATGTTCTGATAAAATTCTGTGAGGGGTTGAGCAGGTCTATAATTGAGCGATTAAGGGTTACTCTGGATAAGCTTCTCTCAAAGACAGAAATCGATGCTGTTTGTAAGGATTTGTTTAGTTTGACCAACGTGGTTGATGTAAGAGGTGGAGGGTTAGTTTATGGTATAAACGGACTGGTATGGACCGGACACGGTCGCTCCAAAGCCCCACAGGTGGCTGAATCCATGCATCAGGTGAAACTGGCTGTACAGTCAAATTTGGTGGACGCATTGAAATTGGAACTGACCAAGATACAACGGTTAGTAGGGGGTGGGTGATAGTCTTGTGTTTTTATAATTGATGATAGAT
>CAZYNG010000069.1:3025-5331 GCA_964648615.1 uncultured Dehalococcoidales bacterium
CAACGGTTAGTAGGGGGTGGGTGATAGTCTTGTGTTTTTATAATTGATGATAGATATTGTGGTTGAAGATATGGATTTGCAAGTCCAGGAAAAGGCGAAAAAGGAGCAGTCAGTAATCAGCACTCAGCATTCAGCAATTAGCCGCAAACTGAAAGCTGAAGGCTGAAGGCTGATGGCTAAATGGTGACTAAAAGAAGGGTGGTCATTACCGGGGTTGGTGCGATAACTCCTCTGGGCACTGGGGCCAGCAAATCGTGGCAAGCATTGTGTCAGGGGAAATCCGGGGTAGCTCGAATTACTAAATTCGACCCTTCAGGCTTTAAGTGCCAGATTGCCGCTGAGGTAAAGGATTTCCACCCCGAGGACTTTCTGGACAGAAAAAAGATAAGGAGGACCGACGCTTTTATTCATTACACCCTGGTGGCTACCAGAATGGCTCTGGATGATGCTGGATTGTCTATCAATGGCGGCAATGCTGATAAAGTTGGGGCGATTATAGGCACGTGCGCTGCGGGGATGATCACCTATGAAAAGAATTTGACTGACCTCAAGGAACAAGGTCCTGATAGCGTTTCCCCCTTTTTTCTCCCTGGATTTCTTCCCAACATGGCTGTGGGAGAGGTCTCCATTATCTTTGGTGCTAAAGGGCCAAGTAAATGTGTAGCTACCGCCTGCGCTACTGGAAGCCATGCCATTGGTGACGCCTTCAGGATTATTCAATATGGTGAGGCTGATGCCGTGATTGCTGGGGGGAGCGATGCCTATATTATACCTCTCGCCCTTGCTGGATTGGATAGAATGAGAGCTATATCGAGGAGAAATGATGAACCTGAAAAGGCGAGCCGTCCATTTGACAAAAACCGCGATGGCTTTGTTCTTGGTGAAGGAGCAGGCATTTTGATTCTTGAAGAGCTTGGCTTTGCTCTAAAGCGAGGGGCAAAGATTTATGCCGAGCTTCTCGGCTATGGCTCCAACATCGATGGGTTGCATATCACTGAGCCTGATTGGGAGAATCAAGTACGGTGTATAAGGCTTGCTTTAAATGATGCTGGCATCCTGCCTCAAGAGGTTGACTACATCAATGCTCATGGAACTTCTACTATGCTCAATGATATAGCTGAAACTAAGGCTATAAAAGCTGCTTTAGGGGAACATGCTCAAGAGGTGGCGGTAAGCTCCAATAAATCTATGATAGGGCATTTATTGGGGGCGACAGGTGCCGTAGAAGCTATTTTCACCGCTCTTACCATTCGGGATAGCATTATTCCGCCCACCATAAATTACGATACTCCAGATCCGGAATGTGACCTGGATTATGTGCCCAATGTAGCCCGGGAAGCCGAGGTTAATGTAGCTTTGTCCAACTCTTTTGGCTTTGGTGGAGCCAATGCTGCGCTGATTTTCAGGAAATTCAGGGAGTAGGTCCACGGATGGTCTCTATGTCAGCCCATAGCTCCATCTCGCTGGTGAAGGCACCTATTTTTATATTACGAATAATCCCGCCGCTATCTATGAAAAAGGTGGTGGGAATATACTTTACATTATATTTCTGAGATACCTGAGTACCTCCGTCTAGGGCAACGGTGAAGTGCAGCTTGTAGTCGCCAAAGAATTGCTCTATCTGTGAACGAGGTTCCGCAATGTTGACCGCTATTATTGTTACCTCACCAGCAGTTTGTTCGGCTGCATGTTCAAAATAGCCCAGTTCACTCCGGCAGGGGTTGCAGTAGATAGCCCAGAAATTAAGCACCACTGGCGTTCCACGTAATTCAGACAGAGTTATTTCTGTCCCGGCCATGGTGACTAATGTGAAATCCGGTGTTTGTTTTCCTACTTGAGGCCCTGTACCCGTACAGGATGTAGCACCTGTGATTAGAGACAACATAGTGATAATTAGACCTGCCTTTACTAACCACTTTCTAAATGTTTTGTTAATCATGTTAAATCCCTTCAAAGCATGCTGAGATAGGCTAGCTTGCCAGTTAGTATCAGGATTCCTATGGCAATCAACAATGCTGCGCTCACTATCGAGGTAATGTAGGCATGACGGTTAAGCCACCTGAGATATGGTGAAAGTGCTCCTAAAGCCAGGCCAACAGCAATGAAAGGGAGTCCAAGCCCTAAGGAGTAAGCCAGTAGAAGGTAGACTCCGTGCCATGCAGTCTGGGAGCTCGCGGCTAAAGCTAATATTGCTGCCAGCACTGGACCGACGCAAGGAATCCAGGCGAGGGAAAATATTGCTCCTATTGAAAGGGACCTCAAATATCCTGTTCCTCGAGCTCGGTTGGGGAGAAGGCGTTTCTCGT
>CAZYNG010000070.1:0-5310 GCA_964648615.1 uncultured Dehalococcoidales bacterium
TTATTGAAGAGGCGTTGGAGGAAAGCACCACTTTCAGGGAAAGTTGAAGTATAGCACACAGCATTCAGCATTCAGCATTCAGCAGTTAGCCGATGGCTGATAACTGAAAGCTGATAACTAGGTTAAGATGCCGCGAATAGCTTCTGGTAAACGGTATGCTCAAGCTGCCTTCGAACTGGCAATGCAGAGAAACGAACTTGAGAGCTGGCAGGTCAGCTTGAGGAAGATTGCCGAACTGAGTACTGACGAGGCTTTTACGGCTTTAGTGGAAAATCCTAAATTGCCTTTTGAGGTCAAGAAGAGCCTTTTGGAAGAGCGGCTGGGAGATGTAAATCCCCTGGCTTTGAATCTGGCCTGTCTCCTGGTGCATTGGGACAAATTAGGAACTGCGGGTAATGTTTCACGGGAGTATGACCGTTTACTGGACGCTTACCATGGCATCGAACATGCTGAGGTGGTTACTGCTCTATCCCTCGATGAAAAGGATAAAGAAAGGATTTCCAGTCAACTGGGGGAGATGGTTAATCGTAAAGTCATCGTTGATGCCGTAATTGATTCCTCCGTAATCGGGGGATTCACAGCCAAGATTGGCGATATTCTTATTGATGGGAGCGTGCGTAATAGATTAGACGCTCTAAGAAGGAATCTGGTTAAAGTTAGCAAATGATGGGTTTCCTAAAAGTTCACAGGGTTTTTAGGGTAAACATAGGAGGTTAGCACGGCAACTCGAGGGCAAGATATTGTTTCGGTAATCAAGGAGCAAATCGAGCACTTCGGCGCAGCAGTGACTGCCACGAATGTGGGCACGGTGGTAGGGGTTGGGGATGGCATCGCTAGGGTTCATGGACTCAGCACTGCGGGATACAATGAATTGCTCCAGTTTCCTCATGACATTATGGGATTGGCTCTTAATTTGGAGGAAGACAATGTTGGCGCTGTTGTTCTCGGCGATTGCAGTTTGATTAAGGAAGGCGATGAAGTGAGGGCGACGGGGCGAGTGGTCGAGGTTCCTGTTGGTGATGCTCTTATCGGAAGGGTGATTGACCCTTTGGGACGTCCCCGTGATGGGAAGGGAGCGGTTAAGACGGATAAGACTCGGCCTGTGGAGAGGATAGCGCCAAACGTGGTGTTAAGAAGGCCTGTGGATACTCCAGTGATGACTGGTATTAAGGCTATAGACAGTTTGATTCCGATCGGACGTGGTCAGCGTGAACTTGTCATCGGTGACCGCTTTACCGGTAAATCAGCCATTCCAATTGATACCATAATCGCGCAGAAGGGCGGCGACCTTATTTGCATTTATGTGGCTATTGGACAAAAGACATCCAAGGTAGCTCAGGTGGTGGCTACTTTGGAGAAGTACGGAGCTATGGAACACACTATCGTAGTAGCTGCTGATGCCTCTGACCCTGCGCCATTGCAATATCTTGCTCCATATTCTGGCTGTGCTATGGGGGAGGAATTTATGGAGCAAGGGAAAGATGCCTTGATTGTTTATGATGACCTTTACAAGCATGCCTGGGCTTATCGCCAGATTTCCTTGTTACTTCGTCGCCCTCCAGGTAGAGAAGCTTATCCTGGAGATATTTTCTATCTCCATAGCCGTCTTCTAGAAAGAGCAGCCAGGCTAGCTCCTGAGTATGGTGGTGGCTCACTCACCGCTTTACCTATTATTGAAACTCAAGCTGGGGATATGTCCGCGTATATTCCTACAAACGTGATTTCCATCACTGATGGGCAAATTTACCTTGAGCCTGATTTATTCAACGCTGGTATTCGCCCGGCGATCAATGTAGGATTATCGGTATCTCGAGTTGGTGGTTCAGCCCAAAGGAAAGCGATGAGGCAGGTGGCTGGCAGGTTGAGGCTGGACCTGGCTCAGTTCCGTGAACTTCAAGCTTTTGCTCAGTTCGGTGCTGCCGACCTGGATAAGGCTACCAGAGACCAGTTGGAGCGTGGTCGACGTATCACTGAGGTGTTGAAGCAACCTCAATATTCACCTATGTCTTTGGGGAAACAGGTGATGATTCTTTACGCAGTGACCAATGGCTATCTTGATGATGTCCCTGTGGATAAGATAATTGCCTATGGCGAGGATTTTCAGCGATTCATGGGAACTAGCCATCCTGAGCTGGAGCAGAAAATCAACGATGATAAGGAGATAAAGCCCGAAAGTGAAGAAGCTTTGAAGTCGGCAATAGAGGAGTTCAAGGGGACACTACATACTAGCTGAAAATCAAAAAGCAAAAGTTAAGAATCAAGGTTACAATTCAAAGTGCAAAAATGCTTTGTCTTCACTTTTGCTTTTTTATCTTTGAAGTTTGATATTATTAAGGGGTAATGGCTAGTATTCAGGTTCTCCGTCGTCGCATCCGTAGTGTTCAAGGTACTCAAAAGATATGCCGGGCAATGGAGATGATCGCCACTGCCAAGATGAGACGGGCTCAAAACCAGGCGGTGGCAGGACGTCCCTACGCTGAGAGGATAAGCCAGGTAGTCGCTGACCTTGCTATTCAGCCCGAGGTTAACGGGGAGGCTCATCCCTTGCTGCAGAAGAGGGAGGTTAAAAAGATCGTCGTAGTTAACATCGCTACTGACCGTGGGCTATGTGGTGGCTTAAATGCTAACCTGAATCGCCTTGTAGCTAACTTCATCCTTGAGCAAACTGTTCCCGTTGCTTTAATCACCGTGGGACGGAAGGGGAGAGCCTTCATGCTTCGTAGCGGTCAAGATATTCATGCCGAGTTCACTGGCATTAGCGACCGCCCCACCCTGTTGGAGACACTACCTATTTCCCGGGTTGTCATTGATGACTATACCAGTGGTGATGGCGATTTGGTTTATGTTGCTTATCCTCGTTTCGTCACCACTATGGTTCAGCAACCTACGATAGAGGTATTGCTTCCCGTTGAGCCAGCGGTGGTGCCTCCAACACAGAGGGTGGAGTATATTTATGAACCTGCCCCCGGCGCTGTTTTGGACCAGTTACTGCCAAGGTTTGTGGAAATGCAGGTATACCATGCCATACTTGAGCTTGTTGCCAGTGAGCAATCAGCACGGATGGTAGCCATGCGCAATGCCAGTGATAATGCCAAAGAGCTCATCGACGATTTAATCCTGACCTTGAATAAAGTGAGGCAGGAGACTATTACCAGGGAGATTTGTGATATTACTGGAGGAGTTGAAGCTCTGGCTTAAGGGGATTAATAAGTGGCAAGTCGAATGTCACCCTGAGCGATAGCGAAGGGTCTCGAGATTGCTTCCCGTTCACGGAGCCTGTCCTGAGCAGAATGAGATTCCTCGCTACGCTCAGAATGACAAGAAGCGAAGGGTTCAGGGTCGCAATGACATTAACAGGCAGGAGGTAGCATATGGCAAAAGGTAAAGTAGTTCAGGTGATTGGCACAGTGGTTGATATGGAATTTCCCCTTGATGAGTTGCCTGCGATAAATAATGGTATAGAGATTCCCATGGATGGAGGCAAGGTCGTTATTGAGGCTCAACAGCATATTGGCAATAACTGGGTACGCGGTGTTGCCTTGACGTCTACCGATGGCTTGGCACGAGGAGCTGAGGCTATTGATATGGAAGCTCCGATAACTGTGCCTGTTGGTAGAGCAACTTTGGGGAGGTTATTTAATGTTTTCGGCGAGCCTCTGGATGAGCTTGGGGAAGTGAAAGCAGAGCAAAGGTATCCTATCCACCGTCCACCGCCTCCTTTGGACGAACAGGAAACCACTCTTCAGATGTTGGAGACGGGGCTCAAGGTTATGGACCTGATCACTCCTTTCACCAGAGGAGGGAAGGTTGGAGCATATGGGGGTGCAGGTGTGGGAAAGACGGTTATCATTATGGAACTTATTCGTAACATCGCCACCGAGCATGGTGGTTTTTCTGTTTTTGCCGGTATAGGTGAAAGGTCGCGAGAGGGGAATGACCTGTGGTTGGAGATGCAGAGGTCGGGGGTTCTGGACAGAACCGTTCTGGTCTTTGGTCAGATGAATGAGAGTCCCGGTGTTCGTGCTCGGGTAGGATTGACCGGGGTGACCATGGCGGAATATTTCCGCGATGTTGAGGGTCAGGATGTACTTCTGTTTATCGACAACATATATCGCTATGTTCTGGCCAATATGGAGTTATCAGCTCTTTTAGGGCGTATGCCATCAGCGGTAGGCTACCAGCCAACACTGGGGACCGATGTTGGTGAGTTGGAGGAAAGGATTACCACGACTAAGAAGGGCTCAATTACGTCTTTCCAAGCTATTTATGTGCCTGCTGATGACTATACCGACCCCGGTATTGTGGCTACCTACGGTCATCTGGATGCAGTTGTTGCTCTGGAACGTTACATTGCTGAGCTGGGTATATACCCTGCCGTTGACCCGTTAACTTCGACATCGCGAATACTTGACCCTGCCATTGTTGGTGAGGAACATTATCAAGTGGCTCGGGGGGTACAGCGAACGTTACAAAGGTATAAAGAGCTGCAGGATATAATCGCCATTTTGGGGATGGAGGAATTAACTGAAGAGGATAAGCTTACCGTGCATCGTGCTCGGCGCATTCAGAGGTTCTGTTCTCAGCCGTTCCATGTTGCCGAGCAGTTTACCGGCACGCCTGGCAAATATGTGCCTGTTAAGGAAACAGTGCGTGGCTTCAAGGAAATTTTGGAAGGGAAACATGATGCGCTTCCTGAGGCTGCTTTTTATCTGGTGGGTACTATTGATGAAGCGGTGGAGAAGGCCAAGAAGATGGGGGGGGAATAGTGGCTACGTTGAGGCTCGAGATTGTCACTGCGGAAGGAACAGTTTTCGCGGATGATGTTAATGAAGTGGTAGCCTGGGGAATAGAGGGGCAACTGGGCATTTTACCGCACCATGTTCCTCTAATGACCATGCTTCAACCTGGAGATTTATTGATAAAGAAGGATAATGAGGAACACTATCTGGCGATAAGTGGTGGTTTTCTTGAGGTGCGTCCTGATAAGGTGATTATCCTGGCTGATGCTTGTGAGCGTGCTGAGGAAATTGATATAGAACGTGCTGAGGCTGCTAGACGCCGTGCCGATGAAATACTTAAAACAAGACCACCCGACGTGGATACTGCTGCTGCTGAGGCTGCTTTACGTCGCTCATTAGCAAGGATAAAAGCGGCTGAAAAAAGGCGCCGCAAGAAACCAAGATAAGTAGGTTACATTGCTTGTGGTCTGACCTGAGATAGATTGCTTCGCTTCGCTCGCAATGACAGGGTAAACAGGTTACATTATCTGTAACCTGACTCTGGTATTATCTTTGGCTGCTTTTACTCGAA
>CAZYNG010000071.1:0-5231 GCA_964648615.1 uncultured Dehalococcoidales bacterium
TTCTTGCCCATAAAAGTTATTGCCTCTACAGGACAGGCTTTTTCACAAAGCCGACAACCTACACATTTTTCCTCTATTATGTAATATTGGATTAAGGCTTTACAGACACCGGCAGGACATCTCTTGTCTTTGATGTGAGCTTCATACTCATCCCTGAAATAACGAAGTGTTGTTAACACAGGATTAGCAGCGGTAGTGCCTAAGGCACATAAAGAAGTATCTTTCAGGGTTTCCGCGATACGCTCCAGAAGCTCGATATCCTTTTCTTCGCCTTTGCCTTCGGTAATATCATTTAGAATCTGCCGCATTCTCTTTACGCCTTCTCGACATGGCACACATTTACCACATGATTCCTCCTCTAGAAAGGTGAGGAAGTACTTGGCGGTATCCACCATACAGGTATCTTCATCCATAACAATCATGCCACCTGAGCCCATCATTGAGCCAGCCTTGGTCAATTCATCAAAATCTACAGGCATATCAAGCATGCTTTCAGGTATAACACCACCTGAAGGTCCGCCAGTCTGCACTCCCTTGAACTTTTTCCCTTCCTTTATGCCACCGCCAATATCATAAATAACTTCTCGTAATGTCATCCCCATGGGTACTTCCACCAAACCAGTGTTGTTCACTTTGCCTACCAGTGAGAAGATCTTTGTCCCCTTACTACCTTCAGTGCCTATAGCCCTAAACCAGTCAGCTCCTTTGTTGATTATCAAGGGCACATTTGCCAGGGTTTCCACATTGTTTAAGTTGCTAGGCTTATCCCACAAGCCTCTTTCTACAGTGTGAATATATTTCGCTCTTGGTTCTCCTACTTTGCCCTCAAGTGAAGCCATTAGGGCACTTGATTCCCCACAAACAAAAGCGCCGCCACCTCTACTAGTATGAACAATGAAATCAAAACCAGAGCCAAGAATGTTTTCTCCTAAGAACCCTGATTCCTCCGCTTGGTTTATTGCTATGGCGGCATTTTCTACCGCTAAAGGGTACTCGTTACGCACATAAATATAACCTTCGTGGGAACCAATAGCATAAGCAGCAATTACCAGGCCTTCAAGAACACTGTGAGGATTGCCTTCAAGCAGGCTTCTGTTGGCATAAACACCTGGGTCACCTTCGTCACAATTAGCGATAACATACTTTGGTTCTCCCGGAGCATTACGACAAGACTCCCATTTTCGACCAGCGGGAAATCCCCCACCCCCACGTCCCCTCAGCACCGATTTTTTGACTTCCTCAATTACTTGCTCGGGAGACTTATCAAAAAGAACTTTAGCCAAGGCTGAATAACCACCTAAGGCAATATAATCCTCAATATTATCGGGGGCGATTTCACCATTGTTACCGAAGACAATCCTTCTTTGGTTTTTATAGAAAGGTACATCTGATGGATGTACGTATTTCTTCCCGGTAGCAGGGTCAACGTACAACAACCTATCGATGATATCGCCTTTGATAATGGTTTCTGCCACGATTTGAGGCACATCCTCTACTTTTACCTGTTGATAGAAGATATCGCCGGGCTGAATGACCACAATCGGGCCTCTCTCGCAAAAGCCGTGACAGCCTGTAGCTTTTATGGCAACTTTGTCAGTTAATTCTTGACGCCCTATTTCTTGCCTGAAAGCTTCGGTAACCTTCACGCAGCCAGTGGCATGACAACCTGTGCCATTGCATACAGTAACAAGTGGCTTACCCTTTTCCCTTTTTGCCACTATTTCCTTCTTTAGATTCTCTAGGTCCCGTTTAGATTTTAATTTCTGTAACATCATGACCTTACCACTGCCGCTAATATCGAGCCAGCAAAGAGTCAACTTTGTCGGCGCTCATCTGCCCAAAATACTCACCATCAATGTTCACCACCGGTCCCAGGGCACAGCATCCCATGCAATTCACTGTCTCCAGCGTAAATTTGAAATCGTCGGTAGTTCCTCCACGGCTAATCTTTAAAGTTCGCTCAAGTTGCTCCAGCACTTTAGAAGTACCTCTGACATGACAGGCAGTGCCCAGGCAGACATTAACCAGATGCTTGCCTCGCGGTTTGAGGCTAAACGCCTTAAAGAAAGTAGCTACGCTGTATACCCGGCTTAAGGGAATGCCCATGGTATCACTGACCTGCGTCAAGGCTTCCTTGGGCAAATAATGGAATTCAGCTTGAGTATCCTGCAGTATGGAAATTAATTGTTCCTTATTGGCATTATATTTATTAATAATAGCAGCGACTTTTTTATCCACCTGCTGCCTTCTCCTTAAGCTTGGCATACTCAGCGCTCACCCGCTGCTGTATTTTGTCTGTCATTTTCGGTGTAAGGTGTCTGAACCTCCCTTGAGGTTTAAGGTAGTCCGTGACGGGACGTAGCTGAGGGGGGTCATAATTCAAGGTATACTTTCCGTTCTCCACTTCATAAAGAGGGAAAACGCCCGTTTCCACCGCTAACCTCCCTAACCTTATACTCATATCGGTAGGAATTCGCCAGCCTGTGGGGCAAACCGATAAGATATGAATATACGTGGGGCCTTCAATCGCAGTTGCCTTTTTTACCTTATCCATAAGGTCAAAGGGATAACTGGGACAGGCTGTAGCTACATAGGGGATATCGTGAGCAACAGCAATTGCAGGCATATTTTTCTTCCAGGTGCTTTGTCCCATACTGACTTTACCCGCAGGCTGAGTGGTGGTTGAAGCGCCAAAAGGAGTAGCACTTGACCTCTGGATGCCGGTGTTCATGTAAGCTTCGTTATCAAAGCAAACATATAGAAAGTCATGCCCTCTTTCAAAAGCGCCTGATATAGCTCCGAGGCCAATATCAAATGTTGCTCCATCACCACCCATAGCTACCACCTTGGCTTCAGGTAGAGAAGTCCCTTTCCGTTTTAACGCTTTCATTCCTGCCTCTATGCCTGAAGCTACTATGGCCGAATTCTCAAACAAGGTGTGAATCCAGGGAACTTCCCAGGCAGTGTAGGGAAGCTGCGTAGATATGATTTCCATACATCCGGTAGACATAGCAAGAATTATATTCCTGCCCAGAGCTTTCATTACAAGCTTCACTGCTAGAACCTCAGCGCACCCTGAACAGGCACGGTGTCCTGATGTAAGGCCCTGTCTCTTTGTTACCAAACGAGGTGCATATATACCTAAAGTCTCCATTACTTCACCCTAAAAATTGTGCCAATTTTTTGGGAACCCATTATTCCCTTACTCCGAATATTTCAAATTCCTCAAACTTTCCCTGTTCAGCCTTATCCATCCCTCGATGTATCATATTTCGGAATCCCTCAACTGATATGTCTCTGCCACCCAATCCACCAATAAAGCCAATGATTTGTGGCCTCTTTTTTAGATGATATAGAGCAGCCTTTACTTCGGAGCAGACAGGACCTGGCCCACCAAAGGAGATAGCACGGTCAAGAACGATGAGCAGCTTTGCTTGAGCTACTGCCCGGCGAAATTCATGGAACGGAAACGGTCGCCATAGGCGTAATCTTACTAATCCTACCTTTTCCCCAGCCTCTCTTAATTCATCTATGGCTCCCATGGCTACCTCGCTGAAGCTGCCCATGGTCAGTAGCAAAACATCGGCATCATCAGCTCGATACATTTCCACGGGGAGGTAATCACGTCCAAAGAGCTCTCCAAATCCTCGCCATGCCTGTAAAACCACCTTCATGGAGTTTCTTAAAGCTTCGTCCTGGTTTTTCTTGGCCTCGGTATAAAGGTCAGGAGTCGCAAAGTCACCCATAGTTGATGGCTTATTTGGATTCAGAGTGTAACGAGGGTGAAACTTAGGTAGAAATTTATTCACCTCTTCAACCTCAGGAAGCAAAACAGGCTCAATAACATGTGACAGGTGAAAACCATCAATGTGAACCATAGTAGGAAGGAGAACTGCAGGGTCTTCAGCAATGCGGAAAGCACACAGGGTTAAATCAAATGCCTGCTGAGCATTTTCAGCAAATATCTGAATCCAGCCAGTATCCCTGACAGCCATGACGTCAGAGTGATCCCCCCAGATACTCAGTGGCGCTGATAGAGCCCGATTGCAGACTGACATGACTATGGGTAACCTCATTGATGAAGCCACATACAGTACCTCGTGCATTAGCTCCAAACCTTGACCGGCGGTGGCAGTGAATGTTCTAGCACCAACTGCTGAAGCGCCAAGGCAACCACTCATCGCTGAGTGCTCTGATTCAACGGGTATGTACTCTGCATCCAGTTCACCATCAGCAATGAGTTGTGCAATGCGCTCCACGATATGAGTTTGAGGTGTGATGGGATAGGCCGAAGTAACATCAATGCTTGCCATTTTCACTGCCTCGGCAATGGCAAAGGAGGATTCAAATCCCACTCTTCTCATTCTTTTGTCTCCTCAACCATCGTTATCGCCTGTGTCCAGCACTCACGGGCACAAATGCCACATCCTTTGCAATAATAAAGGTCAGCTTCAAAGTAGCCGTCCCCGTTCTGGCCAATACAGTCTTCCGGACAGAAAAGCGAGCAGATACCACACTTGATGCATCGGTCATGGTTAAATACAGGACACTGTGCTCTCCAATCTCCAGTGCGGTAGCCTCTGGCATTTCCTGGCTCAGTTACCACAGCTCCGGGAGCCAGTTCCTGCCACGAGGGCAATGATTCTTTCACATATGCCCTTTCAATCCTCTTGGAAGCAGGGCTGAACTCAGCAATGGAAGCTTCTTCATACGCCCTTTTGCAAGCTTCGATGTTCCTCTGTGCCAGCTTCCCAAAGCGTTCCTCTATTGGTTCCAATAAAGAATCTAGCTTAACTATGTCAGTTGCCTTTACCAAAGCTCCTAGCATGGTGGTATTCACAATAGGCACCTTTAGTAACTCCAATGCAATGGCTGTAGCATTGACTACTGCCAAACGCCACGGTCCCCCAAGTTCTAACTTTATGTCAACTAACTTCTTGGAGCTATTTACTATTAGCGCACCGCCATCTTTAAGCCCGGAGGTAACATCAATTATGCCAAGCAAACCAGGGTCGAGCACCACTACGATGTCGGGTTGAGTTACCGCTGCCCTTACCCTGATATGCTCGCTCTCGCTTATACGATTGAAAACCAGGATAGGAGCACCCCTTCTTTCGGGACCAAAGCTGGGAAAAGCCTGAGCAAACTTACCTTCTTCTATCGCTGCTAACGCTATAAGCTCCGCCGAAGTTACCGCGCCCTGCCCTCCCCTGCCATGCCAACGAATTTCA
>CAZYNG010000072.1:0-5212 GCA_964648615.1 uncultured Dehalococcoidales bacterium
TTCTTGAACAGCTCGCAGACCGCCTCTGGAAGCTTATACTCCCACTCCTTGAGAAGCTCTTCATCATAAGTCTTCGCCCATCGAGCATATTCAGCTCGATATTGTTCTCTTGACCTTTGTTCATCCCAGAGGTGTTCCTTCACTGGAACACCTCAAACTGGATACACGATAGTTCAGGGCCAAACATCACCAAGGCAGCAAATTTGTTTTGCCTCTATGTAGCGTTCAATTGGGGAAGCCTTCTGGTCACCTTTATAAAGTATGCCAGGCCCTCACTTGCCAAGCATCTGATCCACGGCAGCCCGGTTTTCCTCAATCCACTCCATGGCGACATCCACCGGGTCTCTTTCCGCGCTTACACCCTCGATCTTCTCTATCTCCATGATCAGAGAGCTAACTTCCTCCATCGAGATATACCAGTTTTGCAGAAAGGCATAGACGTCAGGTGCCTTATCTTCAAGCTCACTGTTCACGATGATACGGGCTTGACTATCCGGATTCCATCCGCAGGTGATGTCGCCCCCCTCCTCATTCCAGAGCTCAGCGCTATACTCAGGTTCCTCGATCGCGGTGACGTTCCATACACCGAACATCCAGTGTGGTCCCCACATATAGAACAGAACAGGCTCATGCTGCGCAATGGATTTCTTGATCTGGGCAATCATACCCCACTCACTTCCTACCGGAAAGACCTCAAACTCATCGTCCAATTCGTAGCCAGCCACTCTCATCTCATTCAATTCCACGCAACGCCATGATGGGTCTCCTTCAATCAGGATACCTTTCTCCGTGTCAGTGCCCTTGACGACGAATAAACTGCCGTTACCATGGAGATCATCTATCGAACAGATACCGTGTTCCTCACAGACATAACTGGGGACATACCATTTGTTAGTGGTTGGATAGTTTGTGCCCAGGTCCTCCACCGTCCCCTTCTGTTCAACATATTCCGTATAGTATGCCATTTGATTTGGCATCCAGTTCTCCATGTAGATGTCAACATCTCCCCTATCAAGTCCAGCCCAGGCAGCCTCAATGGTAAGCAGCGGCATATCCACCACATAGCCTAAATCCTCTTCTATGATGAGCTTTATTATATTATCCACTGCCTCAGCACTGGTCCAGGCCCCATCGGCGAGAACAATAGTGGGCTTTCCCTCTTCCTTTGCACATGCTCCAGAAAACAACAGGGTAACGATCATTACCATCGCCAATAACCCGCTTAAACTAGCCATGAGTTTCTGTTTTGTCATAATACCTCCTTTTCACATACGTTCCTGACGACTACTCGTAATCCACGGTACACCCCCGACTGTCGTATTTTTTGGTACCATCAGGCACCCTGCCATGCGATTCCCCTCTTTTTCTTCCTCCGCCCCAGAGTCGTAGTAATTCTATCCAGTATTATGGCAATGACGAGGATAGCCAGACCTGCTTCTGCTCCGCGGCCAACATCCACATGCCCCAGTGCCCGGACAATCTGTTCACCCAGACCTCCAGCACCTACCAGGCCAGCAACCACCACCATGGAAAGAGCCAACATTATCGTTTGGTTCACCCCAGCCATAATTGTAGGGCGAGCCAAGGGCAATTGAACTTTCATCAATAGCTGGCGTGCCGTGGAGCCAAAGGCTACAGCGGCTTCCACCACATCGGAAGGAACTTCACGGATGCCAAGGTTAGTCATCCTTACTGCCGGCGGCACGGCAAAAATTACCGTAGCAATCACGCCAGGTACATTACCAATGCCGAAGAACATTATTGCTGGAATTAGGTAAACGAAGGATGGTATTGTCTGCATGGCATCCAGGACGGGACGTATCACCGCCCAGACAGCGTCGTAGCGAGCTGCCACAATGCCAAGCGGAATCCCTATCAGCAGCGAGATTGCCACTGCGGTAACAATCAAAGCCAGGGTGGTCATGCTTGCTTCCCAGAGTCCCAATGCTCCCATAAAATACAAGCCAGCACCAACAAATAAAGCTATCCTCCAGCCTGTCACCCTCCACGCAATAAGTACAAAAATAGCGATAACCACGGGCCAGGGAAGCCAGTACAGGAAGTGTTCCAGGTTGGTGAGGATCACCCTGATGACGTCGCTGATAGCGTCAAAAAACACTGCCAGGTTAACCGTAAGCCAATCTACGGCCACGTTGACCCAGTCTCCTAAAGGCAAGCTCAGGAATTCCATTAGCTCTCATCCTCCTTTTCCGATAATGCCCGCAGCAGTGTCCCCCGTGAGATGATACCCAACAGTTTCTGCTTGGAGTCAGTGACAACTATAGGAATATCACTGTCTGCTGCTAGAGGTACTAAGTCCTCAACTATCCTGCTGGGCTTGGTCACTGGAAAATCAGTGTTTATGATCTGGTTAAGGTCCGTGCTCCCTTGCCGAACCGCGTCCCTAGTATCATTGAGTGAGACGACTCCCTTGAGTTTCCCATCCTCATTGGTGACAAATAGATGGGAAAGATTCTTTTCTTCCATAACTTGAAGGGCTTGCTCTATTCCAACTCCAACTGAAACCACAGCCACTGGCTCTTCCATGATAGTTTTTGCCCACAAGACCTTAGCCTTGGGGACATCACGTGCAAACTCAGTGACATAATCATTGACCGGGCTCAGTACTATATCATCCGGGGTGCCTACCTGAACAATCTCCCCGTCCTTCATGACAGCAATGCGATCACCCAGCTTCAGAGCTTCGTTCAAATCATGGGTAACGAACAACACAGTCTTGTGAACCACAGAGAGCAGGTTGATGAATTCCTCTTGCATCTGCCGTCGTATTAGAGGGTCCAGGGCACTGAAAGGCTCATCCATAAGCAAGATTTCCGGCTCGACCGCCAGTGCTCGAGCTAGACCAACACGCTGCTGCATTCCCCCGCTTAGCTCATCGATTTCGCTATTTTCCCAGCCTTTCAGACCAACAAGCTCCAGCATTTTCAGTGCCCGCTCACTTCGCTCGTCACGGTCAACGCCTTGTATCTCCAGCCCGTAGGCAACGTTCTCTATGACCGATCGATGAGGAAACAACGCGAAATGCTGGAAAACCATGCTCAGTTTCTTGCGTCGTAGCTCTCTAAGCCCAACATCACTGAGTGTGTTTACCTCTTCTCCGTCAACGAAAATCTCCCCACTTGAAGGTTCAACGAGCCCATTAATGCATCGTATCAGGGTGGACTTGCCACTTCCTGATAGTCCCATAATCACAAAAAGTTCCCCTTCATAGATTTCCAGGGAGACATCCTTCACGGCCATCACATGGCCTGTTTTGGACAGCATCTCTTCTTTGGCCATATCATAGTCCGCCGATTCAATAATCCTATCCGGGTGGGGACCAAAGATTTTCCAGAGGTTCAGACACGCTATTCTAGGACCAGCTTCATTCACAGGTTGCACCCTTTATGTGCTGCCTTTTGCCACCCGTGGCTTGAAATGCGGCGCGGGGGCTAAGCTGTCCAACAAAATGAAGTCAGATGTGATAAATATGATGAAATGGAGGGCACAAAAGACAACTCAATCTCTCATAGAGTTATTATCTTTGGGATTAAGCCTCCTAATTTTTTTAACCATTCAATATTAAAAAAATGGCTATCACATGTCAACCGCCCATAACTAATTTGACGCTGAACCCGTTTTGCTGTATTTTGAGGGTAAGCTTAACCATGTCTGTTATATTACAAACCAATTTACCTTTTTCTTTAGCTCGGCGTGGCAAGGTGCGAGACGTCTATGATTTAGGAGACAAGCTTCTCATCGTATCCACTGACCGCATCTCTGCCTTCGACTATGTCCTCCCCTGCGGTGTTCCTGAAAAAGGAAGGATTCTCAACCAGCTCTCTGCCTTCTGGTTTAAAAAAACAGCCCATATTGTCCCCAATCACTTTATTACGGCGATTGATAACCTCGATACCCTTCAGGATGTTATTCAACAGCTGACAGCTGACAGCTATCAGCTGAAAGCTTTAAACTGCCTTGTAGGTCGCTCCATGCTTGTAGCCAAAGCCCATCGTATCGCGGTGGAATGCATCGTTCGTGGCTACCTTTCCGGTTCAGCCTGGGCAGAATATAAACAAAGCGGAAGAGTTGGCAACATTCGATTGCCATCTGGAATCGAGGAAAATCAAGAACTTCCCCAACCTATCTTCACTCCTACCACAAAAAGCGATGTAGAACATGACCGCCCCTTGACCGGGGAAGATGTAACTGAGCTTGGCATTGAGCACTTAATGGCGGAAATGGAACAGAAGAGTTTACTCATCTATCGATTTGCTCAGGACTACGCTAAAACCAGGGGTATTATGATCGCCGATACCAAATTCGAATTCGGCCTCATCGATGGTAAGCTATCGCTTATTGACGAGTTATTAACCCCGGACTCAAGTCGTTTCTGGGATGCCAGTCAATACAAAGTCGGGCAATTTCAGCACAGCCTGGATAAACAGCCTGTGCGTGATTGGCTGCTGGCTTCAGGGTGGGATAAGGAATCCCCACCACCCATGCTGCCACCGGAGGTAATCCAGGCGACCACAGAGCGCTACAATAAAATCTATAACCTGTTTACCAGCCATTAAATGTCTCAAAAAGCTTGCTCGATGAGTAAGAAAGAAATAAAATTAAACTAGATTTGATGTTTTCGGCATAGACCTTTTGTAGGAGGCTGGATATGAAGTTACCGGTAGTTCTAACGCCTGGCGAGGCAGGATACATCGTAGCTGAGGTGCCCATTCTGCCCGGTTGCATCTCGCAAGGAAAAACTGTGGAAGAGGCACTGGCTAATATTAAGGAAGCCGCTGAGTTGTGTTTGGAGAGTGCAGAGGAAGAAGGATGGATACTCAGCAATGAGTACACCATTGAACAAATCGAAGTAGCTGCCTGATGGCAAAACTGCCAGTTATTTCCGGGGACGAATGCATAAAGGCTTTAGAGCATGTGGGCTATTATGTAGCTCGGACTAAAGGAGCCCACGTTAGATTGAGGTCTCCAGGGCGAAAGCCGGTAACCGTCCCCAAGCATAAGGAGTTGGACCCTGGGACTCTGAGAAGCATCATCAGGGTAACAGGGCTCTCAGTAAAAGAATTCCTTGAGCTGCTATAGGTGACAAATGATTTTAAATAGCCTATTTGGCTTAAGGCAAATAAAAAGAGTAAAATTTAAGGGCGTCCCTGTAGCTCAATCGGATAGAGCGGCTGCCTTCTAAGCAGCGGGT
>CAZYNG010000073.1:0-4959 GCA_964648615.1 uncultured Dehalococcoidales bacterium
CCTAACTTGGTGGCATGATCCACGGCAGTCAGGATATATCTTTTGAGATTATTCCAATAGATAACGATGGTATCAAGCTGAAAAAGGAAACAGGGTCTCCCTTCCTTCACTAGCTGAGTTATTCTCTTCTTTGGTTTCTGACGAGCTCTGGCTCTCTTTCTGGCAGTCTTCTCTGCCTTCCTCTGGTCAGGATAAAGCTTATATCTTCTGACTACTCTCTCGATCTTCCAGGTGGAGATCTCCTCAGAATATTCCTTCTCATAGATGACCTTCAGCTTCTTCTTGCCATAGTAGGGATATCTCTTTCTCAAGCGCCTTATCCTCTCTTCCTGGATGAGGGTCACTTCCCAGTGCCTCTTACAATGGGGAGCTCTAGACCTATCAGCCAGGCTATGGACATCGTATTTTGAGTCCCTGAAGCGCTTGGACCATTTGTGAAAGGTCTTCCTTGAGATGCCGAAGTGTTGGGCAGTGAGGGCGGCATTATCTTTTCCCGCTGTATAGTAGAAGACTATCCACTCCACTCTCAATCTCTCCTGGGTTGTAAAACCCAAGAGGTCTGCCTCTCCCCTCCAGCATTCATATCTATCCTTCAGGACAATGGGCTTTCTTTTAAAGAAGTAGAAGCTGGCCGGCTTTCTCATTATGGTAACTCCTCACGGTAGGTCAGTATCATTACTAACCATACCATGGGTGTTACCCATGTATCTCAGCCTCCGCAGGACTTTGTACTCGTTCATATGGTAAAATGGATGAAGGGAGATATTAACATGACAGTCTCTTGTATGAGCCACCTGGAATGTTCCAAATGTGGTAAGACATATGATCCTGATCAGGTAAATCAGTTGTGTTCGTGTGGTGCTCCACTGCTGGTTAAATATGATACAAAGAGGTTAGCAGCTGTAAAGAAGGATATTTTGTTTAATCGTCCTCTTTCTCTGTGGCGTTACAAGGAATTCCTGCCCGTTAAAAAAGATGAAAGTATCGTTACATTGGGAGAAGGCATGACACCTATTATTCCACTGGAAAAGATTGGTGCCCATTTGGGTATGAAGAACCTGTATATGAAGGATGAGGGTATTATTCCCACTGGGACTTTCAAGTGTCGGGGTGCTGCGGTTGGAGTTTCTAGAGCCAGGGAATTAGGCATCAAAATTTTAGCCATGCCCACCGCCGGTAACGCTGGGGCCGCTTGGGCTATGTATTCTGCCCGAGCGGGAATGAAAGCGTACATCGTTATGCCTGAGGATGCTCCTCCTATTACCCGAAATGAGTGCGCTATCTCCGGTGCAGCGCTCTATGTTGTTCGAGGTATTATCAGCGATGCCACTAAAATTGTGGCTCGGGCTGTGGAAAAGTATGGCTGGTTTGATGCTTCAACTCTTAAAGAGCCCTACCGCGTTGAGGGCAAGAAAACAATGGCCTTGGAAATTGCCGAGCAGTTTAACTGGGAAGTACCCGACGTTATAGTTTACCCAACTGGTGGTGGAGTCGGGATTATTGGTATTTATAAGTGCCTGTGTGAATTGCAGGAGATTGGCTGGATTGAGAGGAAAATGCCGCGCCTAGTTTCGGTGCAGGCTGCTGGTTGTGCTCCAATTATCAAGGCGTGGGAGGAAGGGAAGAATGAATCGGAGCGTTGGAAGAACCCCGTCACGGTAGCCTTGGGTCTCAAGGTTCCCAAACCTTTGGGCGACTTTCTGATACTGGATGCTATTTATAAAACCAATGGATGTGCAGTGGCTATTGAGGATGAGGAAATTTTACGGACTCAAGCCAACTTGGCGGCAGAGGAGGGAGTCTTTGCCTGCCCTGAAGGTGCATCCACTTTGGCCGCGGCCATTCGTTTGTTTAAGCAAGGGTGGATCAAGCCTGATGAAAAAGTAGTATTGCTAAATACGGGTACCGGATTGAAATATCCTGAAACTGTGAAGGTGGAAGCGCCTTCTCTTGATCCCAACGAGGATTTGCCAGTGTAAAGCAGATTTGTTCCTTTAGCAGCTTAAATTTTTTGCGGTGGCTTCGGCATATGACAAATTAAAAGGAGGACAATTTATGAAAGAGACTACACCTCAGTCAGTTTCAACACCTAGAGCATCGGCGGCTGTAGGTCCATACTCCCAGGGTATAATTGCTGGAAAATTTGTTTTTATCTCAGGTCAGTTGCCATTGGATCCAGAAACGGGAGATTTCGTAAAAGGTAGCATTGAGGAAAAAACTCACCGGGTTATAAAAAATGTTAAGGCGGTATTGGAGGCGGCGGGAACCGACCTCGCCCATGTGGTAAAAACAACGGTATTCTTGATTAATATGGGAGATTTTGCCGCGGTAAACAATATCTATGCTCAGTATTTCAATGCCTCCTTGCCAGCTAGGTCTGCCGTACAAGTTGATGCTCTCCCCAAAAATGCTGACATAGAGATGGAAGCTATTGCCATTCTACCTTAACGAGAGACAAAGCCAAGTGGTTTGTACTTGTTCATATGATTAGTGACACCTCACCTCCTTTCTTTGATTTTGCTGATATTGTTCAAGAAACTGCTGTGGGGTGAGATATCCCAATGCCTGGTGAGGTTGGATAGTAATACACACCTCCTCCATTTTAGCAAAGCTCGATTCAGCTCCGGTATCTCAAAGTTGATGTCCGTTACAAAGAGTATCTATCTCTACTGTATCCACCGGCTCCTTAGTTGCATACTCCCTAGACTTTCTTATAGCGTAAGGGACATTGCCTTTGCCTTTTCCTGGCCGACACGTGGTTTGGCACCGGCTCTTTTAATACACCACGTCCCTTTAGCTTATGGAGAATCCAGCCCACTGTGGAGGCTGAGCAATAGTATCCCTCACCATGCAGAAGTATCACCAGTTTATCCTTACCCCGTCTGGGACATACTTCTCTTAATCTAGTCACAGCCTCAACCAGTTCCACTGAATAAGCAGGCTGCCTTAAATGCTTAGGTCGATAGGAACAATCCTCCAGACTCTCTATATGCCTGGGGTTATAGCACATTTTGCAGCGGTAGAAAGTTTGGGGAGAGATGCAGAAGTAGCAGCAGGTGAGCCTGGCATCTTGATTATGGGAATTATAGTAATCAAACCATTTCACTCCTTGCTTGGCTTCCTTAGATGGCTTTGGGATACTTGCCAGGCTTCTATATCCCGGTATTGTGCTATAGACATTCATAGTACAGCCATTATAGCGCCCTTTCATAACTAATGTGCCACCGCTCTATCTGAACCAGATCAGCCACTGATCTCATTACAAAATAATTCTTTCACCCTATAAGAAAATCTCGACGGAAAGCCTAAACCTTTGAGGATTTCCCGTTTTTAATGCTAAAGTAATAAAGGATGCTTAAATTTTCTAGAAAGCTAAGATTGCTATTGAGACAGCAAACATTGGAATGTCTCCAATACTCTCAAATCGGCGGGATGTACTCCCACCACCTTTGAAAAGGGCTTGGATTGCGATCTTGGTGAGGAATACGAAACATACCGCACCACCACAACATATTCTTCCCTAAAGTATTCGAAAGGAGGTAGCAAATATCATTGCCCCTCTGTTTTTCAGAAGGGGCTTCTCCAGAAATAAACCAGAAATGTTATCAGCTTATTACTTCATCTACCGGCTTATAATAATCCTCCAGGGCATGAGCCTTAGCTACAGGCTCAAATGTAATGGTTCCTTTATACATGTTTAACCCCGACTTAAGGGCATTATCATCTCGACAAGCCGGTACCACTCCTTTAGCAGCTATCTCTAGCCCATATTTAATAGTACGGTTGTTAAGAGCAAAAGAAGCAGTACGAGAATAAACTCCTGGCACGTTCGGCACACAGTAATGAACAATCCCTTCCTCTATGAATGTAGGGTCACTGTGAGTAGTAGGATGAGAAGATTCAAAACAACCACCTTGATCAATGGCTATGTCAACTATGACGGCTCCTTTCTTTATAATTTTCAAATCTTCTCGTTTTACCAATTGAGGGGTTTTAGCCCCAGGAACCAGGACACTTCCTATTATGATATCGGCTTCTCGCAAACCTGCTTTTAAAGCAGCGCTGTCACTATATACAGGAAATACATTAGCTGGCATAGTAGCTCTCAAGCGCTCCAGTGCATCGGGACTAATATCTAAAACAGTTACTTTAGCGCCCATTCCGGCGGCAATCCTGGCAGCATTACTGCCTACTACACCGCCACCAAGCACTAGCACATTCGCCGGAGCTATTCCGGGCACTCCGGTAGCTAGTAACCCTTCACCACCTTGAACTTTGCTTAAGTAAAAAGCTCCCAGTATTGGAGCAACAGAGCCAGCTATTTCACTTAAGGGTCTCAACAAAGGCAACGATCCATCGCTTTCTCGGACTGTTTCACGTGCTACAGCAATAATCTTTTTTTCTAAGCAAGCCTTAGTTAATTCCTTATGCGCAGCAAAGTGGAAGGAAACGTAAACAACCTGACCTTCCTTCATTAAATCATACTCTTGTGGCAATGGTGCTTTAATCTTGCTAATAAGATCAGCCATATCCCATATTTCCTGAGCTGTAGCTAATATTTTTGCGCCCTCATCTTGATATTCCTCATCAGTAACGCCAGAACCCAATCCAGCTCCTTTTTCTACGTAAACCTTGTGACCTGCATTGACATAAGCCTTTGCTGCTGCCGGTGTTAATCCTACACGAAATTCATTGTTCATAATTTCTCTAGGGCAGCCAATTTTCATCCTCAAACCTCCTTTCAAATTACATTGTATCCCTCTTCAGGCTTTATATCAATCCTGTGTGCTGGCTGACCACATAGGTAACACTGGACTACGGATCTTAGCAAGTTCCCTTTCAATATACTCTACAGGAGCAAGATAGCCAAGTGATTGGTGTGGACGATTGAAATTATATTCTACAAGCCATTCAGTTAGCCCGGGATTTAGCTCTTCAGGGTCTAAAGATAGATTAAAG
>CAZYNG010000074.1:0-4944 GCA_964648615.1 uncultured Dehalococcoidales bacterium
AGGTGAAGCCTGTTTTCTGCCTGGTCAAAGACCACTGACCTTGGGTCATCCAATAATCCTGGGGAAATCTCTTCGCCGTGATGAGCTGGCAGGGGGTGCATGAATAGAACATCTTGCTTGGCGAAGGATAACAATGTCTCATCCACCTTATAATCGTGAAATGCTAAACGACGT
Source organism: uncultured Dehalococcoidales bacterium (assembly GCA_964648615.1). GTDB lineage: Bacteria > Chloroflexota > Dehalococcoidia > GIF9 > AB-539-J10 > CG2-30-46-19. Next base: position 175 of record CAZYNG010000074.1, read on the forward strand.
CTATCTGCTTCCGCGTCCTGTCCCATGCTGGTCCATACATCGGTGTACACTATATCAGCGCTTGTGACAGCCTCTTCAGGGCTGCTGAACAGCTTGATCTCGCTCCTGGACGAAGAGGCAAATTTCCTGCCCTGTCCTAATATTTCCTGGTTGATTTCATAGCCTGAAGGCGAAGCGATATGAAAACTCATGCCGGTGAGCGAGGTGGCAAGGAGGAGACTGTTAGCTACATTATTGCCGTCACCGACGAATGCCATAGTTAAACCAGCCAGTCTCCCCTTCTTTTCGTAAATGGTGAGGAGATCGGAGAGTGCCTGGCAGGGATGTTCCAGGTCAGAGAGCGCGTTGATTACTGGCACCTGTGAATATCTGGCCAGGGAAACCAATGTCTCGTGGGAGAAGGTGCGAGCGGCAATACAATCAACGTAACGGCTCAACACCTTAGCGACATCGGAGACTGATTCACGATTGCCTAACCCTACTTCTTGGGGAGATAGGTAGATAGCATAGCCGCCTAGCTGATGCATGGCTATCTCAAAGCTTACTCTGGTGCGCAGGGAAGGCTTCTCAAACATGAGAGCTAAGCTTCTTCCCGATAGTAGATATGGTGAATCCCCCTCTTTGAAAATCATAGCTTGCTCTATGACTTGTTCAATCTCTTGGGGGCTGAAGTCAGATACTGAAAGGAAATCCTTTTTCATCATCGGCCTCAAAGTGGAGTTTAGTATATCACGCTTGCCAGGTGTTATAATGGATGAAGTGAACGCCAAAAGCAAGGAGTTCGCTCAGGGAAGCAAGCCTTTATTGTTACTTTTTGATGGCAATTCCATAGTGCATCGTGCTTTTCACGCCTTGCCTCCGTTAACCGTATCCAAAACAGGCGAGATGGTAAATGCTGTTTATGGTTTTGTCAACACATTGCTCAAAGTAGCTGGTGAATTCAAGCCCGCCTATTGGGCTTGTGCTTTTGACCGTCCTACCCCTACATTCAGGCATAAGAAATTTGAGGAATACAAGGCACAGCGGCCTCAAATACCGGAAGAACTCAAAGGGCAAATAAAATTGGTTCATCGGGTTGTGGAATCACTCCACATCCCCGCGTTTGAAATCGATGGCTTTGAAGCAGACGATATTTTAGGAACTCTGGCAAGGAAAGCAAACGAGCAGGGAATCGAGGTTGTGATTGTTACCGGTGATAACGACATGCTTCAGGTGATATCGCCTGGGGTGAAGGCACTTATTCCCAGGCGAGCTTTCGCCGATACAACCCTTTATGACGAACAGGCAGTTCAGGGCAAGTATGAAGTAAAGCCGGTCCAGATTCCTGATTTCAAAGCGCTGGTTGGCGACCCTTCCGATAACATTCCCGGCGTACCGGGAGTGGGAGAGAAAACCGCCGCTAAACTGCTACAGCAGTTTGGCAATCTGGAGGGAATACAAACTCATATTGGGGAAGTGATGCCCGAGAAATTGCGCACAGTATTGAGTGAACATCTTCCTCGGGCTTTCAAGAACAGGGAATTGACCACTATAGTCAGGGATGTTCCTGTTGACTTCGCTCGGGAAAGCTGTCATGTGAGTACTTATGACCGAAACGAGGTCGTGGATCTTTTTCGTGAACTCGAGTTCACCAAGTTGGTTCCCAGGCTTCCACAACACATAGGTGAGAAGGGTGTCGTTGCTGGGGGCGAAGTCTCGATTACAGCCCATTATCAGGTGGTAAATACTGAAAGCGTCTTTAATCAGCTTGTCAACCAGCTAGAGAAAGCAGCGGATTTCGCTATCCGTGTTGAAGCTGCAGGCAAGCAAGCTATGACGGCAAGGTTGGTAGGAATAACGATATCGGTAGCTTCTGAAGAGACATTTTACATACCCGTAGGACACTCTGGTTTAACTGAGCCAGTGCAGCTTTCCTCGGCTCAAGTCCTCGCTGGGCTAAAACCGATTGTTGAAAATCATCGAATAAAGAAAATCAGTTACGATGGTAAGCGTGATATGATGGTGTTAGCCAATCACGGGGTAAAGTTAGAAAATCTAAATTTCGACGTTATGATTGCTGCGCATCTCGTTGGTGAGAAAAATCTTGAACTCAAAGCACTCGCCTTTAACAGACTTGGTGTGGAAGCGATGTCTACTGAAGCGCTAGTTGGGACAGGTAAGAACCAGACTTCGCTGGCCACGTTGGGAGTAGAACAAGTAGCTGAATATAGTTGTGTAGGTATTGAGACTGTAAGGAAATTAAGGGATAACCTGGAGGAGGAACTGAAGCAGTTGGAATTATGGACGCTTTTTAATGAGCTGGAGATGTCTCTGGTCCCGGTGTTGGTAGTTATGGAGAGGAATGGCATTGCTTTAGACGCTGATTTACTTGGCAAGCTTTCAGCTCAATTGGATGAGCAAATAGCAAACAGGGAGGCGGAAATCTATGATTGTGTGGGGCACAGATTCAATATAAATTCGCCTCAGCAGCTAGCCAGAGTGCTTTTTGAGGAACTCAGGTTAACTCAACCTCGCAAAACAAAGACCGGATACTCTACTCAAGCATCGACTCTGGAAGCATTGAGGGGACTCCATCCCATAATTGCCCTTGTGCTGGAATATCGTCAGCTTAGCAAACTTAAGTCGACTTATGCCGATGCCTTGCCAGCGTTGATTAACGTTGAGACAGGTAGAGTGCATACCAGTTTTAATCAAACCGGCACTGCTACAGGACGGCTCTCCTCCAGTGAACCAAATTTGCAAAATATCCCGGTGAGGGAGGAAACGGGTAGGATGATAAGGAGAGCCATTGTTGTCCCACCGGGAGCGTATTTATTAAGCGGTGATTATTCCCAGATTGACCTCAGAGTGCTGGCGCATCTTTCTAATGATCCAGGGCTTGTCTCTGCCTTTGTTAATGATGAAGATATCCATGCTGCAACCGCATGTAAACTCTTTGGTGTCTCAGGGGATGAGGTGAATCCAGAAATGCGGAGGATGGCTAAGACAGTCAATTTCGGCGTTATTTATGGCATGAGTGATTATGGACTGGAACAGGCAACTGAACTCAGCAGAGAAGAAGCAGCCCAATTTATCTCGTCGTACTTTGAACGGTATCCTGGAGTAAGGAGGTATCTAGAGACTACCAAAGAGCAAGCCAGGGAGCTGGGCTATGTGCAAACATTGCTGGGAAGAAGGAGGTTCATAGCTGAAATTAATTCCCCGAATCGGCAGGTGAGGGAAGCTGCAGAAAGAATGGCTGTAAATGCTCCAGTACAGGGGACTTCTGCAGACATCATTAAGATTGCCATGGTTAATGTACAACATGAGATGGAGAAGCGAAATCTAAGAAGTAAAATGTTGCTGCAAGTTCACGATGAATTACTGTTTGAAGTGCCTGAGAGTGAGGTGAGTGCAGTGAAGGAGATGGTGAAGGAAGTGATGTCCCAGGCAGTGAATCTTTGTGTGCCGCTGAAGGTCGACATGAAATTAGGCAAAAACTGGGCTGAAATGGCATAATAGAATGGAATGGTAACATCGAGTTGGACTTATAAAAGAGTGGTAGGATAGCTTTGTTGAAGAAAATCCTTCGTGATGTTGGCATAACCATCCTGATAGCGATTGCTATCTTTGCCTTTCTTCGAGTTAGCTTTCAAGGCTATATGGTGCGTGGATCATGCATGTTGCCGGGTATTGAAGACAGTGACTGGGTGATGGTTAGCAAAGCTGCTTATTTTTGTTCCGACCCTCAACATGGTGATATCATCATCTTGGACCCCCCGATATCGACCAATCATCCATTTATCAAGCGGGTTATTGCTGTCCCTGGTGACACCTTAGAGGTTAAGGATGGCAAAGTCTACCTGAATGATATCGCTTTAACAGAACCTTATATAGCGGCTCCACCTCGTTACACTCTGCCAGCCCGGGAAATCCCTGAAGGTGAATATTTCGTGCTTGGCGATAACCGTAACAGTGCTGATGATTCACATATTTGGGGGACAGTTCCTGGAGAGAACATCATTGGTAAGGCCTGGTTTATCTATTGGCCACTAGAGCATTGGAGGGGGGCGGGAAATTACAATTATCCTGAGTTAGCCAGCGAGCAGGAAGACATAACGACGGTTTCGCAGACATTTGGGGTCGAATTTGAATAGCGAAGTAATGGATATATTGGAAAGTGTCGGAGCGATGAAGGAAGGTCATTTTCTGCTCTCCTCTGGATTGCATTCGCCGGTGTACTGGGAGAAGTTTCGTCTTTTACAATATCCAGTTCATGCTGAGAAACTTTGCCGTCTTATTGTTCAGCATTTCAAGGACCAGTCGGTGGATGTGGTTGCCGGTCCAACCACCGGGGGCATTATCCTCGCTTTTGAGATAGGTCGACAGCTGGGAGTAAGAAGCATCTTTGTTGAGGAGAAGGGAGAGGCGAGAGTCCTCCGCCGGGATTTTGAATTCAAGGCCGGTGAACGTGTCCTCGTAGTCGATGATGTCTTGACTACGGGTGGCTCGATTAAAGGGACAATTGACGCGGTAAACAAGCTTGGCGGTGTTGTCATCGGCATAGGAGTTCTTGTCGACCGCAGCACCGAGGAAATAGATTTCAATGTTCCCCTGTTTAGTTGTCTTCGTGTCCCCGCAGTAGTTTATCCTGCTGAAGCATGTCCTCTTTGTGCTGATGGGCTTCCTTTGGTCAAGCCCGGTGGCCGGCTAGCTTGACCTTGAATTTTGAGCTTTGCTAGAATTGAATTTGAGGGGATATAGCTCAGTTGGGAGAGCGCTGCGTTCGCA
>CAZYNG010000075.1:0-4944 GCA_964648615.1 uncultured Dehalococcoidales bacterium
CACTGGCGTGGGCTCTATTATCCTGAAGGATTGGCGAAGCCAAAGTGGCTGCAATTTTATAGTAAACAGTTTAACACCGTTGAGCTGAACAATAGTTTCTATCACTTGCCTACTGAGAAAGCTTTTATCACCTGGCGAGAGTCAGCACCGGAGAACTTTGTTTATGCGGTCAAGGTAAGCCGATTCATCACTCATATAAAGAAGCTGAGGAATATCGGCTCTGCGTTGGACAATTTCCTGTCACGAGCTTGCTTGCTTCAAGATAAGCTAGGTCCTCTGTTATACCAGCTGCCGCCTAATATGAAACGCAATGACGTGGTGCTGGAGAGTTTCTTATCCAGTTTGCCTCAAGAATACCGGCATGTATTTGAATTCCGCCACGAGTCCTGGATTGATGAAGCTGTTTTTGAAACCTTAAGACGATACAAAGTTGGTCTGTGTGTTTTCGATATGCCTGGTTTCACCTGTCCTCCGGTGGCTACCAGCGATTTTGCCTACGTTCGATTTCATGGCAGTGGAGGCATGTATTCAAGCTGCTATTCCAATGAGGAGCTTTCCCAATGGGCTAAAGAAATTGCTAAATTGGCCGAGGGAGTGAAGGCTGTTTATATCTACTTCAACAACGATGCTGAAGCCTTCGCTATAAAAAATGCCTTGACCTTAGCAAGTTACCTGGAGCATTAGCTAGCGACCAAGGCACCCTTCTTAAGGTTTTAAGCTCATAAATATTCCTTGATGTTCCTGGCTAAAGCAGGTGTTATGCCTTTCGTTTTACTGAGCTCTTCTGGAGAGGCTTCCTTGATGCCCTTGACTGACTTAAATCTTGTTAACAAAGCCTTTTTTCGCTTTGGTCCAATGCCGGGAATATCGTCTAACACTGAGGCAATGCCTTTCCTGCTGCGTAACCTCCGATGATAGGTTATAGCGAAACGATGTGCCTCGTCCCTCGCTCTTTGAAGCGTGTGCAGAGCAGGAGAGTCCTTAGGGATATCAACTGGTTCTGCCCTGCCTGGCATGAAGATATCTTCATTTTCCTTGGCTATACTGGCGACCGGCACAGAATACATTCCTAATTCTTCTATGGCATTGACCGCAGCGCCAAGCTGTCCTTTACCACCATCGATGAGAATGAGGTCCGGGTTGATCGCCCAGTTATCTCTCTGTGAAGTTGTTACGTTAAGCTCCCTTGCACCGGCGGCTCTTCTAAATCTCCGCCTCAATACTTCCTGGATCATGGCGTAGTCATCAGCACCGGTTACTGTTTTGATCTTGAAACGGCGGTAATGAGCTGGCTTGGGTATCCCTTTCTCCAGAACAATCATGCTTCCTACGGCTAATGCCCCTTGAATATTGGAAACGTCGTAGCATTCTATCCGTAACGGCATTCGTGGCAGTCGAAGTTTGTCCTTGAGCTGTTGTAACCCCGAGGTTATAGCTTGTAAATTCATTTCCTTAGCTTTGGCTAGCTGCAAGCCTTTATTGGCATTGTCAATCGCCATGTTCATTAATTGTCTCTTTGCCCCCCGCTTCGGCACTTGGAGGCTTATGCTGCCTCCTCTTTGTTTCTTGAGCCATTCAGAAAGTGTTGGAAGTTCATTCACCGGGTGTTGAAGCAATATTGTAGGTGGAATATATGACGATGAGGCGTAATATTGCTTTACGAAGCTGGTAATTATTTCGTTTGGTGTCTCACCATGGACATTTTCCATGATGAAATGGTCGCGCCCAACGAGCTTGTTGTTGCGGATGAAGAATATCTGCACGCAAGCATGCCCCTCGTTTTGTGCTAAAGCGATAATGTCTTGTTCCCCTTTTAAAATGACGGCAATTTTCTGTGCCTCGATTACCTTGTTTATTGCCGTGATTTGATCGCGAAGCAAAGCGGCCTTTTCGAACTGTAGATGGTGGGATGCATCCATCATTTTTTGATTTAATTGGCGAAGGACTAGCTCCTGCTTGCCTTCTAGAAATTGAATAACTTGATTTATCATCTCGTGGTATTCCTCTTTGGTTACAGCCCCAGTACATGGTGCGAGGCATCGGTGAATGTAGTATTCGAGGCAAGGCTTTTTGTCTCTGCCGGTGATGGTTTTAGTGCAGGAGCGAAACGGGAAAATTTTCTTTATCAATCTCAATGTTTTGCGAACTGAGCCAGCGCTGGCGAAAGGGCCGAAGTATCTAGCACGGTCTTTCTGAAAACGGCGAGTAATATAAACACCGGGCCAATCTTCAGTGACATTTATTTTAAGATAGGGGAAAGTTTTATCGTCTTTCAGGCGAACGTTGTAGCGTGGGCGATGCCTTTTTATCAGGCTGCATTCTAATATCAATGCCTCTTGCTCGGAATTGGTGACTATAAAGTCAATGTCTCTTACATTTGACATTAATCGCTGAATTCTTGGGGGAAGATTTCTATGTTCTACAAAATAGCTTTTTACCCGATTGCTGAGGTTGGCAGCCTTGCCTACGTAGAGCACGTTCCCCTGCTCATTCTTGAACCAATATACTCCAGGGTTTGCGGGAAGAATTTTCAGTTGTAGCACTAATTTTGCTGATGTCACAGTTGAATACTATAACAACAGGGGATTACCACGGGCAAAAAATGTGATAAAATGAGGTAAATGAGAAAAGATGTGGGCACTTTCCTGGAATACCTCGCTGACAGTAAAGGTTGTTCACAGAATACTCTGGCTGCTTACTGTAATGATTTGAACCAATTGATGACGTTCATTGAGACAAATAAAGGTGAGGGTGTTATTGAGTCAAACGATGAGCTGCTGAAGGACTATCTATTTAACCTCAGGGACAGAAAGTATTCTTCAGCCACGGTAGCTCGGAAAATAGCCTCAGCGAAGTCATTCTTCAAGTTCATGGTCGACGTGGGCAAATCAAAGAACAATCCGACGCAAGGTTTGCTATCTCCCAGGGTTAAGAGGCGTTCACCGTCTGTCTTGTCTCCCTCCGAGTTTCGCCGTTTGTTGGCAGAGTCAGCGAAGCTATCCACTCCAGAGGCTAAAAGAGATAAGGTGATGTTAGAATTACTTTATGCTACAGGCTTGCGGGTAAGTGAGTTAATATCGTTGGATACCAGGGACATTAATTCGGAGCAGCGTTGTCTTTATTGCTCTCATGGCAATTCAACGAGGCGGATTCCGTTTGACTCTTATATTGCCAAGCTATTGCGAGACTTTATCAATGGTGCCAGGTTTGAGCTCCTGTATGATGAGAGGGAGAAAGCGCTATTTTTGAATCGGCTTGGCAAGAGACTCACCCGGCAGGGATTCTGGGAAATTGTTAAGAATTATGCTTCTAAGGCTGGGCTTGGTGGTAAAGTTACCCCGCGGACCCTGCGGCATAGTTTTGCGGCATATAAATTACAAACTGGTGCTGAGCTTCGAGATGTGCAGCAACTCCTGGGGCATGTTTATATCTCAAGCACCAAGGTTTATGAGCAAATAAGTCCCACATTAAGGTAAAAGGTATGCCCAAAAAGTCACACCGTAGCAAGGCAAAGCATCGTGCCAAATCGGCGAGAATAGCCAGAGAGAGAAGTTCGCAACAGGTTGTCTCAACCGTTGCTGAGTCGGGTGCCTTGGCTAGAAAGAAAGTTCCTGAAGGCCAAGTTTTTGTTGATCGCTATCAATATGTAATGCCCGAGCTACGGCGTATTGGCATCCTCGGTGGCTTGATGATTTTAATTCTCATAACGTTATCTTTTATCCTTGGTTGATTTGAAAGTAACCTGTGGTGGATTTAAGCCTTGCTCGGGACAATTTAATTGCCAAACTCAGCTTGGAGATTTCTGATAAGCGTGTGCTTGAAGCTATGCGGCGTGTTCCGCGCGAAGCTTTCGTACCTCAAGATCAATATTATGCCGCCTACGAAGATAGGCCATTGAGCATTGGCTTTGGGCAGACTATCTCCCAACCTTATATTGTGGCTTTAATGGTGCAGGCGTTAGAGCTTAAAGGTGGGGATAAAGTCCTGGAGCTGGGTGCCGGGAGTGGCTATGAAGCAGCCATATTAGCCGAGTTAGCGAGGGAGGTTGTCACCGTAGAGCGCATATCTGAATTGGTAGAGGGAGCTAAACGTGCTTTGGAAAAGCTTGGTTACTCTAACGTCAAGGTTCACCTTGCCAGCAGGGAGTTAGGTTGGTCTGATGAGGCGCCCTATGGTGCTATTATAGTTTCCGCTGGTGCTCCCACTATTCCCCAGATTCTTTTGAACCAACTATCTTTTGGTGGACGGTTGGTGATTCCGGTGGGTTCCCGCTGGCAGCAGGACTTGCTGAAGGTTACCAAAAGGCGGAAGGGGAATAAGGTGGAAAATTTAGGTGGATGCTATTTTGTGCCACTCATTGGTGAAGGTGCCTGGGAAGAATAAAGCAAATAGGGAGGTGGAAATGGAGGTATTTGAAGCAATAAAAACGAGACGTAGTATTCGTCATTATGAATCTGAGGCTATCGCTGAAGAAAAGCTTAATGCTGTTTTGGAGGCTGCCCGTTGGGCACCTTCCTGGGCAAATACTCAATGCTGGAGGTTTATAGTAGTTCGAAATAATGACACGAAAGCCAAATTAGCCGATGCCCTTACGTCCTGGAATCCAGCCCACGAAGCTGTCAAAGAAGCGCCTGTAGTTATTGTGGCTTGTGCTGAGCTGGGCAAATCTGGCTTTTATCAAGGGGAGCCGGTCACTGATAAAGGAGATTGGTATATGTTTGATGTAGCGCTGGCAATGCAAAACATTGCCTTGGTAGCTCATTCTTTAGGCTTGGGGACTGTGCATGTTGGTGCCTTCGATGCTCAAAAGGCGGCGCAGATTCTAAACGTACCCCAGGGCGTAGTAGTGGTGGAAGTGCTTCCTTTAGGTTATCCAGCCAGGGAAAGCAAGACACCGAAAAGAAAGGAACTTTCCGAACTGGTATTCCGTGAAAATTACGGGCA
>CAZYNG010000076.1:0-3677 GCA_964648615.1 uncultured Dehalococcoidales bacterium
GCAGCCTCATGGGTGGCTTTTCCCATCATACAAGCGTAAAACATCCCGAAGCCTACTTTACACTCGCAGGAAGGCCAGCTTTGATAGTATTGATGAAAGCTTCCGCCAGCTTGGGGTCAAACTGCGTGCCAGCACCACGCCTGAGTTCTTCCAGAGCCTCCTCGCGAGAGAAGGTATGGTGATAAGGACGAGCGGAAGTCATGGCATCAAAGGCATCAGCTATAGCCAGAATGCGAGCTTCCAGCGGGATACTTTCACCCTTAAGCCCTTCAGGATAACCGTTGCCATCCCACCTCTCATGGTGATATAGAATGCCACCCAGGCAAGGAACGAGACTAGGTACATTACCCACAATATTTGCTCCCAGGCGAGGGTGAAGCTTAATCTGGTACCAGTCCGCATCGCTTAGCGCTTCAGTCTTATTAAGTAGCTCATCAGGGATACCGATCTTGCCTACATCGTGGAGCAAAGCAGCGGTGCTTATCCTAGATACTGTCTCGGGTGGTAAGCTAAGCGCTTCAGCCAGAGCTACGGCGTAGGCATTAACCTTCCTGGAATGCCCATAGATATAAGGATTCCTGGTGTCCACCGCTGAGGCTAAAGCGTAGACCACGCTCAGGCCTGTATGTCTAGCATTCGCTCCTGCCTTTCCTACTGGTTCAGAGAGGATTTGGGAGGCACGATAAATACGATTGCCACCCGTTTCTTTGGCATGATAAAGAGCAGTGTCAGCTGCAGTAACAAGTTCATCCAGCAACACACCATCAGAGGGATAGCTAGCCAAACCGATGCTACAGGTTACCCCAGCCTGTTTTGCCTCCATAACAGCGACAATCCGCTCCCGAGTTCGCTCAGCCACCACGCAAGCATCTTCATCCTTTGTCTCGGGTAGGACAACAATAAATTCGTCTCCACCATAGCGAAAAGCCTTATCAGCACTCCTGATAGAGTTCCTGATAATCCTCCCTATTTGATTTAGAAGTTTATCACCCGAGGGATGCCCGTATATATCGTTGTAAGCCTTAAAATTATCAAGGTCAATCATGAATAAAGAGAACATGCCACCGTATCTGGAACACCGTGCAAGGTCATCTTCAAGCTGCTCTTCAAAATAGCGGCGATTGAACAAACCAGTTAGTTCGTCAGTGCGGCTTCCCTGTTCAGCCTTAAGATATAGCTGAGAATTCTTGACCGGCGTAGCGATCTGCGAAGCTAAATGCTCCAGGAGGCGTATTTCTGCCTTGCTGTAAGCATCAGGCTGGTAGCTGGCTATGATTAAGCTACCAATGCCCTTGTCTTTGGCAATCAAAGGTAAGTGAACGATGGAGCGAATTCCTTCCTTGATATAATGCTCTGCGGTCCAAAACATCCTCTGTTCCGTCAGGTCAGCTTCATATAAGGTTTTCCTTACCTTGCTTACCCACTCAGTAGTTGTCCCCTCAAGTGGTATTCGTTCTCCTGCCTGTCTCACCGGGGGTACCTCACCGGACAAAGCCACATTGTAAAGTTGGCCTTCCTCAATCAAGGCAATTGCGGCATAGTTAACGCTAATAACTATCTTCAGTTCTTTAACGAAGCTTTCAAATATATCTTGTATATTCATGTTGGAGGTGATGATTGCAGTCAGACGGTTAACGAGAGTTAATTCCTCATCCTGCTCTAGTATACGTTCATGGAAATATTGCTGTTCCAGTCCCGATGCTACACGAGCAGCAACAGACTTCATTAAATCAATATCCTCAACAGTATAAAGCTTGTTATTCTGTTTATTGCCTGCGGCTAAGATAGCCACAAGCTCCCCTCTGTTTATTAAAGGAAGGAACATCTCTACATTTGCCGATTGAATCTGTTTCTTTTCATCCTGCCACATAGATTGAAATTGAGGGAGGGTAGCGAGTTCTCTATTAGTTAACGTCTTGCCTTTCTGCCTGAGCCAGGTTATGATGGGACTATCCCTCTTTAATTTCAGCCCGTGCATAGGACTATCCTCCCTGAGAGGATAGTTAAATCGAGCAGCAAAATCCCCTTTCCCGTCTTGAGGTAGGAACAAACACGCTCTCTGGCAACCTACAGATTCAGAAAGGAGGGGCATAAGCTTATTGCCAAATTCTTCCAGAGTGGAAACATCGTATATTTTGCGGGTAAAATCAAATAACTGCCGACGATGACTATATCTCTTGCCGATGAGAGACTGCTCCATCCTGCTCCCCAGGGCACCGATCAGCCAGTAAAAGAACACAGCAACTAGAATTGCTATGCTGCTACCAGCTATTATCGCAGACCGGTTGATATCAAAGCCGATTAGCCTTTGCGCCAGAAAGAATAAACCTACATAAGCCCAAGCCCCAACAATACACACGCTCAGCCATATCAGCCCGCGCCGAAAGACGACCCTGACATCCAGCAAGTGATGCGCTATCACAGCGTAGGCTAAAATGCCGGCAGTGATAAGATTGCCAAGATGACTTATGGGATACTCTCCGCCGCCAGGAGCAAAAGAACTCAAAGCAAAGCCAAGTAGAATAGCAACGCCAAGAAGCAGATAAAAAATCTGGTTACGCTCCAGTGGGTCAGCAAGGGCTTTAAGTTTTCGAGATAAAAGGTGGATATCCCTGGCAATAAGGGTGAGGAGGGCAAAAACTATAAGGATAAACCAGTTACCATAGGCAACAGCTATGCCGCCAGTGGTAACATCAATGCCCCGGGGAATGTAGCCCAGCGCTGCCAGAACAATACAGCTTACCAGCAGGACATAAGCAAACGGTATCTTGAGTCTTTGAGAGCTGTAGAAGGAGCGTAAAGAATAGTGCCCCTGGATTCCCATCCAGATGGCAAAGCAAAGAACGCCGTTAACCAGAAAGAGCTTATCCGGCATGAAGAAATCGCTGCGAAAGAAGGTGTCAGTCAGGCTCCACAATATAGCAGGAATCAAGAATAAGAAGGCAAACCTTTGCTTTCTATCCCAGGGCCGGTTAGCCAGCAAAATGACCAATAGGGGAATATATGCGATAGTAGCAATTAGAGGAATTAAAGCGTGACTATTCATATAATAATATTATTGACATAAGTTGTGAAGCTGTCAACGAGGACTAAAGTAATGAGGACTAAAGTAATGAGGACTAAAGTAATAACAAAAGGCGGGATAAATCCCACCACTACACAGTTGAGTTATGGTATCTTGTATAACCAGTAGGCCCGACTCAATGCTCGGCTACTCGCTCGGCGTCCCTCGACGGCACCACCTTCACCCCAACCTTCGGTGCCCCTAGTAAGGAAAGAACTTCATCTGAAGGATTAATATGGGGTGGCTTGAGATGCCCTAAAACAGCACCCTCAGCCTGACGCTGAGCTATGTAGCTGGAGAAGGCACCCTGGGGAAGTAAAGTAACCTTTATCGGTTTTAAGCCAAGCACAGCCTCTGGATCTCCATAGGCAATGTAAATATTGTAGTGATAGACGCTGTCCAATTTTATAAGCTCGTCATATACTGCTGCGATGACCTTCTCACTTGTAACATAGCTATCCTTCGGTTCAATATAGATATGCAATGCCGGTTTATCCTCAATTGCCTCCTTGCACGCCGTCCAATCTGTGTAGGGAATGCCGGTGTTTTCAATTGCCTGCCAGATTAGTTTCTCTGTTAGATGACCAAACCCAGTAATATCAATGAGTTCATC
>CAZYNG010000076.1:3777-4901 GCA_964648615.1 uncultured Dehalococcoidales bacterium
CATATACTTCGAGAGGATATCTCCCCCATAGCTCATTCACCCTTTTGCTGAAAATAGCACTGTCGCTACCACCACCTATAATTCCCTTAATAGACCAGAGATCTTTGGGAAGCATAGGACGATGAGCTTGTCTGCTTTTGATTAACGCTTTCATCACACGGAATAATGCCCTGGGGTGAGCCAGCAAGGGACGAACATTTATTCCTCCCGATTGCTGTTTGATTTGTTCTCCTACAACAACCAGGACAGAGGGTAAACCACCAAAGCCATCTAGCCCCTGATACAAGGCTTCCTTAAAACCAGCCTTTATCCTATCCTGGAAAGATAACCCCTCTGCGTTAGAAGGCAGTAAGTCATAGCCAATTGCCTGCTGTAACAGGTAACCAGCAACACCGGTCCCATACTCTGGAGGCCCCATAGTGTATAATATCTTGAGGTGCTCCCTAGCCTGGGAGACATCACCTCGACCATCGCAAGCGGCAAAGAGCGCCACTGCACAACATACCTTCTCATATTCACGCGCGAAGTCCTCCGACATAGGCACCCATTTAACATCATACTCCCCCGCTTTCCCTGAGGTGCGCACCCAGCGATCTGGCTTTGCCGGCAGTACATCCTCCCTCCTCTCTGCAAGCTCAGGGAGATAATCAGCATAGGTAGTGAGCGGCACCTGTTCACGAAATTCCTCCACAGTGCCTGGCATAGTTCCGTGCATCAGCTTCCGACCCAGTCTACAGCTCTTCAATAGCTCGAGCTGCTCCAGCAGCAGCCGCTTCTGTATGGTCATAAATTGCTCCAGACTGAGGTCAATAAAGCCACAGCACATCTGCCATAGCTCTTCCTGCCTCCCCTGCCGCAGTAAATCAATTGGTCTCGTCATAATACACCTCCCATATTCCTCCATGGCATACTGTCTTCCCAGCGCCACTCTCACCTACCCGGGGCATATCAGCTATTATTTCAACATTAGACCGCCAATGATTCATCGATACCACGCTCTCTAGTACCATAGTACTATGACTAGTTTACCATAGCGATGGCCGAAAATGTCAATTGAGTGTACCCGCTGTAGTTACCTCAGGCAGAAATGCTGCCCGGTTGGTATTGAAAGAGGCACAATAGCA
>CAZYNG010000077.1:0-4878 GCA_964648615.1 uncultured Dehalococcoidales bacterium
GTTGTCGTCTAGCTCTATAGCTATCCCCTTCCTTAATTCTCCTGCGTCTATCATGCAATTACCTCCATTGCTTTCTCCGACCTGGTAAGTACCGTCGCTTTACCTTCTTGTAAGCTAACCACATCCTCAATTCTAACCCCTCCCCACTCGGAGATATAAATTCCTGGTTCCACGGTGAAAACCATGCCATCAGTGAGCAAATCGTCGGAGTTGGGCCCCAGTGCCGGAAATTCATGCACCTCTAATCCAATGCCATGCCCCAAACCATGTCCAAAGGCATTTCCATAACCGGCCTGTTGAATAACATCCCTGGCTAATTTGTCCGCTTCGCTAGCCTTCATCCCGGTCTTGATTCCCTCTATAGCAGTGAGTTGTGCTTTCAACACGATATCGTAGATCTTGGTTAAGGTCTTATCTGGTTTACCAAAGCATAAGGTGCGGCTAAAATCGCTGCAATATCCATCAAGCCTGGCCCCCATGTCGATAAGCACTGGTTCATTGGGACAAATTGTCCTTTCGGCAGGCTTAGCGTGAGGCAAGGCTGAGTTTGCTCCTGAGGCTACAATGATGTCGAAGGCTATCCCGTCACTCCCGTTTTCTCGCAAGCGTTTTTCCGTTTCCCACGCAGCCTCTTTCTCGGTAATGCCTGGCTTGATTGCCGATTTAATTTGAGCGAACACAGTATCGGTTAGTTCCACGGCTTTAGCGATAAATCTCAGCTCATTTTCTTCTTTTATCGAGCGTAGATTCTCTACCAGGTTCGTGGTTGGGATAAGCTCCACCTTAAATCTTTTACTTTTTATTATTTTGCCAAGGCGGTGATAAACAGCGAAAGGAACGAAGTTCGCTTCAAATCCCAACCTCCGCCATCGAAATTCAGATACTAACTTGGGTAGCCAGTCATTCAAGTCGCCTTTGATTTGGATGACGTTGAAATCAGGGGCTTCTTCTTTGGCTTGCTCAATATACCGAAAATCGGTAGCCAAGACGGCCTGATTATGGGAAATAAGCAGCCATCCTGAGGAACCAGTGAAGCCGGAGAGGTAGCGATAGTTTTCCATTTTTGAAACTAAAAGAGCGTCGAGGTTTTGTTGAACGATTAAAGGACGGAGTTTTTGTAGGCGGTTTACTCCCAACTTCCTCCCTCCGAGAGCGTTCATCAATCTTCGGCTGTCATTCTGAGCGAAGCGAAGAATCTGGAGACCCTTCACTCTCGTTCAGGGTGACAATTAAATACTTTCTCCCTTAAGTTCAGCTACTAAGGTTTCCAGAGCAATAATATATCCTTGCCAGCCCAATCCGCTGATTTGCCCTTTAGCAATGGGTGCTATCACCGATTCGGCTCTCCATTCTTCCCGAGCATAAATGTTAGATAAGTGAACTTCGATGATTGGAAGTCCGGAGTCTACCAGGGCATCATACAACGAGAGACCATAGTGAGTAAGGGCTGCGGGATTAATAACTATTCCGTCGGCTGAGTCAGCCTGTTGTTGAATAAAATCCACCAGCGTCCCTTCGCTATTGGACTGAAAGGAAACTACTTCTACGTTTAACCTTTCTCCCTGTTTCTTAAGCAGAGAATCGATTTCGGCTAGGGTCTTTTCTCCATAGGTTGTCTTATCCCGCTTACCCAGCATGTTTAGATTTGGACCATTGATAATTAAAATTTTCATGAGCTGCTCCTTTCTGGTAGTGTATTTGTAGTAAACTCGCACTTGGGAAAGTTGCTGCATCCGTAAAAAGCCTTCCTCTTCTTGCTAACCCTCCGCACTAATTCACCGTCACATTGAGGGCAGGGGACACCCGTCTTGACCAGGAATGGCATCGTTGTTTTACATTGTGGGTATCCGCTACAAGCCAGAAATTTGCCAAATCGCCCGATTCTTACCACCATGGGGAGTCCACAGTTGGGGCATTTCTGGTCGGTCATCTCCACTACCTTAACTTTGTGTGCGTTAGCTAATGCACTTTGCAGCGTATCCTGGAAGGGAAGGTAGAAAGCATGTAGCTCGGCTACCCAGTTTTTCTTCCCCTGAGCTATTTCATCAAGGTTTTGTTCCATTTGTGCTGTAAATTTGGTTTCCACGATTTTAGGAAAATGCTGGCACAACATATTATTAACGACTATTCCTAGCTCTTCAGGGTAAAATCGTCCACCTTGTTTGTATACATACATTCTTTCCTGGATAGTAGCCAGAATAGGGGCATAGGTGCTGGGACGTCCAATGCCTTCCTGCTCCAATGCCTTTATCAGTGTTGCTTCAGTATACCGAGCCGGTGGCTGGGTGAAATGCTGTTCTGGGAAAGCATCTATATAGCTTAGTTTATCACCAATCTTCAGCTCAGGCAGCGAAGTAGGTATCTCTTTCTTATCACTCTCATCTTTTCCTTCACTATAAACAGTCATAAAGCCGGGGAATTTCATAAACGAGCTGGCTGACTTAAGCAGGTAACCATCCTTGCTCTTTGGCACAGTCGCCTCTATTTCCATGGTCGTGGTGTCGTATAGAGCAGGTGACATCTGGCTGGCTACAAAGCGTTTCCAGATGAGTTCATAAAGCCTGGCCTGGCTTGAATCAAGGAACGGCTTGACTTTCTCTGATTCCCGCACAACTTTGGTAGGGCGGATTGCCTCATGTGCTTCCTGGGCCCATTTTGTCTTCTTGGCGAAAGTGCGTGCCTTTGAAGGAAGGAAATTCTTTCCATACTTCTTGTTGATGAAGCTTCTTGCCTCAGCAAGGGCGGAGGAAGCAATGTGAGTGGAGTCGGTGCGCATATAAGTAATAAGTCCCGCCGGGCCTTCTTCACCCAGAGGTAAACCCTCATAAAGCTGCTGAGCAACAGCCATGGTATGTTTAGCAGTGAAGTGTAGCTTTCTCCAGGCTTCTTGCTGTAGAGTGCTGGTTATGAAAGGTGCAGCTGGCTGGCGAGGCACCTGTTTTCTTTGAACGCTACTAACGTGGTATTTAGACTTTTCCAGGCGGGCAACAATTTCTTTGGCTTGCTTTTCATTATGGACGTTCAGTTTTGTGCCATCGAGAAAAGCTACGAGCTCGGCTTTGAAGCTTGTTTGTTGCTCCTGAGGAGCCAATTCAACTTCAATGCTCCAGTACTCTTCAATCGTAAAATTTTCAATTTCCTGTTCTCTGTCAACGACCATCCTGACTACTACCGATTGGACTCTGCCGGCGGATAGTCCCCGTTGTATTTTTCTCCACAGCAGCGGGCTTAGTTTATAGCCAACAAGCCTATCCAGAATACGTCTTGCTTGCTGGGCGTTAACGAGGTTCATATCAATAGTGCGGGGTTTCTTGAATGCTGCCCGAATTGCCTCTTCGGTTACTTCGTGAAACACAACACGGTGGATAGGGGTATCGTTTCCATCCAGCTTTGATGCCTTAATCAAATGCCAGGAGATCGCCTCCCCTTCACGGTCAGGATCAGTGGCTAAATATATCGAGCTGGCTTTATTAGCGGTATTCTTAATTTCGCGGACTATTTTTCTTTTTCCCTGTAGAATGACATATTCCGGAGCGAAGTCCTTCTCAATATCCACACCCAGGCTTGACCTGGGTAGGTCGCGGACATGTCCCACTGATGCTTTGACCGTGTAGCCGCGCCCCAGTATCCTGTTGAGCGTTCTTGCCTTGGCGGGCGATTCAACAATGACTAGTTTAACTGCCATGATTTATTCTTTGCCTACTCTACCACTAAGCACATAATTCATGTTCCCTACTTGCTTGGCTATTCCTTTTAACTCCAGAATAGCCAGTGTGCTGCTTACTTCGGGCATAGCCAGACCACTGCACCGGCAAATTTCATCTATGTGGCCTGGCTCGAAAGTTAATTGCTTTAACACCCGTGATTCTTTCTCATTAGCAGGCAGGAATTCCTTGATCTCCAGTTGCTGTGCCATCGTGGTTAAATTCAGCTCCTCCAGAATATCATTGCAATTGCACACCAACTTAGCTCCTTCCTGTATAAGATGGTTGGTTCCCTTGCTGCCTGGGGAAAGAATACTGCCAGGAATAGCAAAAACATCTCTGTTTTGCTCTACTGCCTGATGCGCAGTAATTAAAGCGCCACTTCTTTCACCAGCCTCTACTACCAGCACACCGAGACTTAAACCACTCATAATTCGATTACGCTGAGGAAAGTTATCAGCTTTTGGTCTAACCCCCAGAGGATACTCGCTTACCAGGGCTCCGCGCTCCATAATAGCCTGAGCTAGTTTAGCATTGTCAGCAGGGTAGACGATATCAAGTCCCGAGGCAAAAACAGCGATGGTCTCGCCACCGCTATCTAATGCTGTTCGATGAGCTATGGAATCGATTCCTCTAGCTAAACCGCTGACGATAGTGATTTTGCTTCGCACCAGGTCAGCTACGATTTCTTCGGCTACTTGTCTGCCATATACAGTGGGCTTACGCGTGCCTACTACTGCCAGGTAGGGGTCATCTTTTGGCAGCAAGTTGCCTCGAACATAAAGTACCGGCGGGTAGTCGTAAATCTCCTTTAACCTGGGAGGATAAGCAGGGTCCTCACAGGTAAGCACCTTTACCTTATATCGCTCCAGTTTCTCCATCTCGTCATCCAGGGAAATTCTGGGACGTAAGGCAGCCATGGCATTTACGCTCCGTGAGTCCAGGCCCGCTTGCTTTAACTCGCCTGCTGGAGCATTCCAGGCGTCTTTCAGATTGCCAAAATGCTCTCTTAATCGCGAAATCCTGAGCTTGCCAATGCCGGGTATCCTGGAAAAACCTATCCAGTATTTCAGTTCATCTTTACTTGCCATAGAACTCAGGGGGATTTTAGCATAGGTGCTAGCTAGCAACAATGAATTAATTCTCGCAGCTTCGGCAGTATCTTCTTTGTAGC
>CAZYNG010000078.1:0-4865 GCA_964648615.1 uncultured Dehalococcoidales bacterium
ATGATTGACTTTGTCTTTAGTCGCAGATACACTTCGCCAGAGAAGGAGCAGGTACCACAAATGAGGCTGGCAAATGAAATATTGAAAGGCAATATAAGGGCAGCGGCAAAGTTAATAAGATACGTGGAAGATGGAGCACCTGATGCCGTTGAGGAACTGAAGAAGCTCTATTTTCACACCGGGAAATCCTACATCATCGGCATTACCGGGGCACCAGGGTCGGGGAAAAGCACCTTGATAGACGTGCTAATCGATAGCCTCAGGAAGAAAAATAAAACGGTAGGGGTAATTGTTATAGACCCATCCAGTCCTTTCAGTGGTGGAGCGATACTGGGGGACAGAATAAGGATGCAAAGGCATGCCACAGACCAGGGCGTGTTTATCAGAAGTCTTGCGACAAGAGGGTGGCTTGGGGGACTATCCAAAGCTACTATTGATGTAATCCACATTATGGATGCCCTCGGAAAGGATATCATCCTGGTGGAAACTGTAGGCGTAGGACAAGCAGAGGTAGCTATAATGAATTTCGTCCATACTGCCACTGTGGTGTTAATGCCAGGAAGCGGCGATTGGGTTCAAACACTCAAAGCTGGTATCCTCGAGATAGCTGACCTTCTGGTCATAAATAAAGCGGACATGAAAGGCGTCTATGAACTGGAAGCTGAGTTGAAAGCAATGTTGCAAATGAAAGATTACCCCCGAGAAGTATGGAAGCCAAGAATTCTTGTAACCGAAGCGAGCAATGATAAGGGTACTGAAGAACTAATGAAAGGGATTTACGAGCATAGAGAGTTTCTGGTTACCACGGGGAAATATGATACCCGCGTTAGACAGAGCAACAAACAGGAATTACTTGAAGTGCTTAGAGGTTCTCTGATAGACACTGTGTTTCAAAAAGTCGATAAGAACGATTATGTGGAAAAAGTGATAGACGACCTTGTAAACAGGAGAAAAGACCCATATTCCGCCGTTTCCGAGATAATCAACAAGCTAACCGAGGGAAAATAGATACCTAAAATCTTATTTCAAAGGCAGTGAATTGTCCTGAGTAATTTGACCAGCTTGTTTCCACTTCTGTTACCCGAGCTCCAGGGGGACCCACCTTCAGTCGCTCAACCAGTATTTGCAATTGATTCTTATCCCCTTCAGCCTCAACTTCCACAGCACCACCGGGCAGGTTACGAACATAGCCGCTCAAACGCAAATATCCAGCTTCACGGGTGACAAAATAGCGGAAGTTGACGCCTTGCACGTAGCCGTAAACTCTGGCTGAAAGATGAGCCATGTTTTCCATTTCAGAGTCTCAGTAACAAAGGGCGAGGTTGATCCAACCGATTCAAGCCGGCCTGACCAGCCAGCGCCACCGCCTCCTGAAATTCGACTGCCGAGGTTCGCCGCGATAGGCTGGGAAACCGAAAGGCTTTATGACAGGGATGATACTGAGCCATGATGTTAACATAAGTATCAGGCGAGACTTCACTGGCAAGGAAGTCCACCACTTCCTTTGTTCCCGCCAGCCCATGTGGCAAAACCAGATGCCGCACCAGAAGTCCCCGCTGCGCTACCCCATCCTCGTCGATTTGCAAGTCACCTACCTGTCGATGCATTTCCTTTACCGCTGCCCTGTTTATTGCGGGATAATTCTCAACCCCGGACAGCTTTTCAGCAGTTTTCTCATCGCTATACTTCATATCAGGCATGTAAATATCAACGATGCCATCGAGCAATCTGAGCGTCTCCACGGAATCGTAGCCACCTGAGTTATATACCAGAGGAAGCCGCAAGCCCGACTTTACCGCTATTCCTAAGGCTTCCAATATCTGGGGGACTACATGTGTAGGTGAGACCAGGTTTATATTGTGGCAGCCTTTGGTTTGAAGGGAAAGCATCATGTAAGCTAATTCTTCTTTGCTTACCTTTTCTCCCTCACCTAGCTGACTTATGGAATAATTCTGGCAAAAAACGCACCTCAAGTTGCAATTGGTAAAGAATATTGTGCCCGAGCCATTCCTGCCCACCAGTGGCGCCTCCTCGCCAAAATGAGGCCCGTAGCTGGATACGATTATCTCCGCTGAAGTGCGGCATTTACCCAGCTCACCATTCAGCCGGTCCACCTCACAATGGCGAGGGCAAACGCGGCAATTTTGCAACAATGACCTGGCAGCCTTTACCCGCTCAGCCAGCTCGCCACTGCGATAAAGGCTTAAGTAAGCTGTCACCCCTCACTCTTCCTCGCCTTCTTTCTTTCCTTTCTTGATTACCTCTGCCTCTACCTGGGGCGACATCTCCGGTATCACCTGAGCCTTCTTCGCCGTTTTTTTCGGCTTTTTCGATTCTCTCCGCCTGAAATCTCGCCTACCCATGGTTATACCCCACTTTCACCCAGGCTAGCTGTGATGCTTCCATCTCAGCAGCCTTCTTACTCTTACCTGTGCCAACGCTTATGACCTCATCGCCCATAATAACCTCAACAGTAAATCGCTTATCATGGTCAGGACCAGCAACCTTCACCACACGGTAAACCGGCACCGACATGTTCTCCTTCTGAGCAAATTCCTGCAACAACGCTTTGTAGTTGAGACTCACCTTCCCACTCTTTATTCTCTCCAGAAAAGGCTCGACCTGCTTGAAGATGAATCCCTTCACCCGAGACAATCCCCGGTCAAGGTATATAGCACCAATCAGAGCTTCCAAGCTGTTTGCCAGGTTGCTCTGTTTACTCCTCCCACCAGTGACATCCTCACCCCTTCCCATTAACAACCAATCACCAAGCTTGAGGGAAGAAGCGACCTCAGCCAAAGTATCCTGACAGACCAGATAAGCACGCATCGTGGTTAGCCAGCCTTCACTCAACTCGGGAAACTCGCTATACAGTCTTTCAGCTATCACAAGTCCAAGCACGGCATCGCCAATAAACTCCAACCGCTCATTGCTGGGCCAACGGAAGTCCTGGTTTTCATTTAAGTAAGAGCTATGCACCAAGGCTTGCAGCAACAAAATCTCATTGTTAAAGGATACACTCAACGCTTTCTGACAGTGGTCTAAATCGACCATGTGCTTATAAGTATAGCAACAAAAGCCTGGCTCGCTCAACTTTTTGTTATAATTAATCTGGTTACATGAAGCGACTTAAACGCGTGGTTATTTACACCGACGGTGCCTGCCTGGGAAACCCCGGACCGGGGGGTTATGGAGTAGTCCTATTATACAGAGGGAATAGAAAGGAATTGTCCGGAGGTTATCGGAAAACCACTAACAACCGAATGGAGCTGATGGCGGCGATCGTCGCGTTAAAAGCACTCAAAGAGAAGTGCAAGGTAACGCTCTACAGCGATTCTGCATATCTGGTCAAGGCAATAGCAGAAGGATGGGCAAAAAGATGGCGCAAAAACAATTGGCGGCGTAACAAGAAAGAGAAGGCGTTGAACCCTGACCTCTGGGAGGAACTTCTACAGCTATCTGACACTCACCAGGTTGAATTCAAATGGGTAAAAGGACATGCCAGAAGTGCTGAAAATAACCGCTGTGATGAGCTTGCCCTGGAAGCTGCTCAGCAGCCAAGCCTGCCTGTTGACCAGGAATATGATGGCAGAGAATGAGACTCACTTCCTTTCCAAAATACCGCAAACACCCATCCCACCACCACCACAAATAGCCTCAAGTCCGTATCTTACGTTGCGCCTTCGCATCTCATAGAGCAGCGTAGTCAGGATTCTAGCACCAGTACAACCTAACGGATGACCAATAGCAATACAAGAACCGTTTACATTCACCCTATCATGGTCCTTCTCAGTTATTCCTAACTCGGCAAAGTTTGCCAGCACCTGAGCGGCAAATGCCTCGTGCAACTCAATGAGGTCAATTTGTTCCAGAGAGAGTCCACCACTTTGTAACGCCTTGTTAACCGCGGAAGGAACCGCCTTCCAGGTGTAGCGTGGGTCAGCACCACTAAAGGCAAAGGATTTAAGGTAAGCCATTGGCTCCACGCCAACTTCCCGAGCTTTCTCTGCTGACATCACCACACACACTGCGGCGCCATCATTTTCGCCAGAGGAATTACCGGCAGTGCAAACCCCGCTTAGTACTGCCCTTAACTTAGAAAGCGCTTCCATGCTGGTATCGGAGCGGGGATGCTCATCCCGGTCAACCAATACTGGCTCACCCTTGCGTTGTGGAACCTGCACAGGAATGATTTCGTCTTCAAATTTCCCCGATTCTATAGCAGCACATGCCCTTTGATGGCTTAATAAAGCCCACCTATCTACATCCTCACGACTGATGTCATATTCCTTGGCTGCCGTTTCAGCCCAGGACATCATTGTAGGCAAAACGCCAAATCTTTCCTGTGGTTGAGACATCATTCTGCCACGCTGCATTCTGTCATACATTGGGATTCCCCACATTGAGCTGTAGCCATGTCCTTTAGGCATATCAGCGGTTCCCCCCAATCCCCACCTCACATCACCTGTTATGTAAAATTCAGCCGTGCTCATGCTCTCCACACCCCCAGCGATCACAATATCGGCATTGCCACTTTGAATTGTCATCGCGGCAAGACATACAGCGTCAAAGCCACCACAGCAACGACGGTCGATGGTAAGCGCCGGCATCTCCACTGGCCAGCCAGCCTTGAGCAGTGACATCCGAGCAATATTTACATACTCACCACTCTGGTAATTCTGCGCCATGATTACCTCGTCAACTAAGCTCGGAGCTATCCCGGCTCTCTTCACCACTTCATTGAGAACCAGAGCAGCCAAATCATATGCTGGTATAGTTCGTAAAGAACCACCCAAATTACCCACAGGTGTCCGCGCAGCACTGGCTATAATTACTTCCTTCAATTCGCCCCCAACGGTAATTAA
>CAZYNG010000079.1:0-4854 GCA_964648615.1 uncultured Dehalococcoidales bacterium
TATTGCCTCAGCCACTAATTCAGCGATGTCTAAATCCTTCAAAGACTCTTCCGCATCCTTGCTCTTTATGGAATCTTCGAGCATTTGCATGCAATAGGGACAAGCTGTAGCCACTATTTCTGCGTTGGTTTTGATAACGTCTTCAATACGCACATCGCTTATTCTTTTACCTTGCTTTTCCTCCACCCAGAAGCGACCGCCGCCACCGCCACAGCAGAAGCTGTTCCAGTGATTGCGTTCCATCTCTACTAGATCGCCATTGGCGATTGCAGCAAGAACCTCTCTTGGTGGGTCGTAGATATCATTATGTCTGCCAAGATAGCAAGGGTCATGGTAGGTTATTCTCTGGTTCAATCCTGAAGTTAGTTTCAATCTACCTTCCTTCATTAATTGAGTGATAAGCTGAGAGTGATGGATAACTTCAAACTCACCACCAAACTGTGGGTATTCATTTTTAATGGTATTAAAACAGTGAGGGCAGGTGGTAACTATCTTGTTAACACCATAGCTCTTTAATAGCTCGATGTTTTTAGTAGCCTGCATCTGGAACAAATATTCGTTACCCATCCTTCGAGCAGGATCACCACAGCAAGTTTCCTCAGTACCCAGCGTGGCGAAGTTAACATTGGCGGCTTTTAATACCTTGCCAAATGCTTGAGCAATCTTCATGCTGCGGTCTTCTAGAGACGCCTGACAACCTACCCAGAATACCAAATCAACCGCGCTATCCTCGGAAAGATGTTTTACCTCCAATCCTTCCTCCCAATCCGTCCTGGTATGTGTGGTGCCGATGACGACATGTCCTCTAGCTTCGATAGAGGTTAATATTGGTTCAGCTAATTCAGGGACTTTGGCTTGCTCTAAAATTAGGCTACGACGCATATCAATAATCTTATTAATGTGTTCTACATAAACTGGACACGCTTCTTGACAGGCACGGCAAGCACAGCAGCTCCAGATGGCATCTTCAGGTATTACCTCGCCGATAAGTGAACGGGGTGGGTCTGCCTCCGGGATTAGCAATGATGTCTTGGGCACTCTAACCTTAAGTGGATATTTGCTTTCTTCCAGTAGATGTTCTTTCATTGACTGGATTAGCTTCTTGGGGGATAACGGTTGACCGCTAATATAAGCGGGGCATACCTCCTGGCATCTTCCACAGCGGGTACAGGCATCCAAATCCAACAGCTGCTTCCAGGTGAAGTCTTCAATCTTGCCCACGCCAAAGGTTTCAGCCTCCTCTAAATCAATGGGCTGCAACGCTCCTTTAGGTTCCCGACTGCGGAAAAAGACATTTGCTGGAGCGACAATGATGTGAGCCAGTTTGTTATAGAAAAGGGAAATGTAGACCACTGCGCCAACGGCAAGTATGAGGTGTAGGAACCACAAAACTTGATGTAACACTAGATTTGTTCCTGAACTGAGTCCTGTGAATGCCTCGCTAATCACTAGCCCAAACGGTGACCATAAGCTCCAGGTAGCTTCAGTGCCTGGTTCCACGGCAGCAATGCGGAGAGCCTCTACGAAGAAGCCGGTGATTACCACCGCCAGAATCAGACTAACGGCAATGAGGTCATCGGCGCTTCTGTCCAGTCTCTCCTGGAATGCCCCTGGTTTTTGGGCATATCTGCGGATGATGAATATGATTGCTCCGGTGAAAACAAGGAGACCGCCAATATCATTGATAAGCGACTCAGCTAAAAAGGGCGCTCCATGAACCCAGAAATGGAGCCAGTAATGTCCCAGAAAATCTATTCCTGCGCCGAGCAGGAGGATTATGGATCCCCAAAAGATGAAAAGGTGCGCTATCCCGGGATAAAATTCTCTGAGGAATTTCCTGTGTACCAGACCTTCAACAACACCAAGTTTTATGAAATTTCCTATCCTGCTCCAGAAGGGGTGGAATCTATCCTCAGGCTTACCGCGTCGCCAAACTTCCAGAAATCGAATAAGAATAGCGTAAATGAAGACGATAGTTACCACGAGGGCTACAGGGTAGATAGCCCATGGTCCTCCGGGAACATTCCAAAGAATTTCGCGAAATGCTTCCATTGCTTCCCTTCAGGATTTTGGTAACTGAGGGATTATATCATAACGGCGGCCATCAAAGGAAGCTCTCTATTTATCTTGTCTCGCCCTTCTGAGATACAGAAGAGGTTCTCCCAGATTTCCAATGTTTGCTTGGTGAGTTTAAAAGTGGAGAATGACTTTGGTTAATCCACCACTTGTCGGACACGCTTGATGTCTATTGCTTTGCCGCTATCGTCAGTTGCTTCCACTACAATAGCATCAAATGAAACTTGACCTTTGGCCACTGAAAAACGTTTGGGTATTTGGGTAAGAAAACGGTCAATCACAGCGCTCACTTCAACGCCAATGACGGAATTTATAGGCCCAACCATGCCTATTTCAGTCACATAAGCAGTGCCCTTGGGTAATATGCATGCATCAATAGTGCCTACGTGGGTGTGTGTTCCCAGAACAGCGCTAACTCGTCCATCCAGGTATCTACCCATTGCTACTTTCTCTGAAGTTGCTTCGGCATGAAAATCAACAATGATGACAGCAGGCTTTTTGTCAAGCTCACCTAATAACTTATCCATAGCTCGAAATGGACAATCAAAATCCCCTACGAAAGTGCGCCCAATTATATTAACCACCATGATGTTATCCTTGATCCAATAGCCCCGTCCGGGAGTCATTGGGGGATAATTCAATGGACGGATTACAGCAGCAGCGCTATCTAAATAAGGAATAACTTCATGATGGGCCCAAACATGATTTCCTGTGGTTATTACATCAATTCCAGAGTCAAAAAGTTCCTGTGCTGTGCCAGGAGTTAGTCCTATTCCACCTGCAGCATTTTCTCCATTGGCTATTGCCAGGGTAATTCCGTATTCATCTCGCAAGCGGGGTAGAATTTCTTTGACTGCTTCCCTGCCTGGTTTGCCAATTACATCTCCCATTACCAATATTTTCAATTCTGCCTCCACCCCAATCTACTTGGCGTAATCTACTACTGTAGTCTCCCGTACCACAACAACCTTTATCTGCCCAGGATAGGTCAAGCTTTCCTCTATCTTTTTAGAGATGTCTCTGGCTAACCTTATTGCGGTCAAATCATCGATTTCCTCCGGTTTCACCATTATGCGTACTTCACGTCCTGCTTGAATAGCAAAAGTTTTCTCTATTCCAGGGAAGCTATTGGCTACGTCTTCCAAATCTCTTACTCGTTTCAGATATTGCTCCACGGATTCACGTCTGGCACCAGGACGCGAACCGCTTATAGCATCAGCAGCGGCGACGATAAAACCGATAACGCTGCTTGTCAAAGCTTCACCGTGGTGCTCAGCAATTGCTTGAACTACCTCCGGAGATTTATCCCATTGCTTAACCAAATCAGCGCCTATCAAAGCATGGGGACCTTCCACTTGATGATCCACTGCCTTGCCAATGTCGTGAAGCAAGCCAGCTTTTCTGGATGCTGCACTATTAGCTCCAATTTCGTTAGCTAGCATCCCTGCTAGATGCGCAACTTCAATGCTATGTAGCAACACATTTTGACCATAGCTGGTGCGGAATTTGAGTTTGCCAAGTAACTTTATTAACTCAAGATGTAGCCCTGGGACACCTGCTTCGTAAGCAGCTTGCTCCCCCTCATTGTGAATAGTGTCTTCAACTTCAGCTTTGACTTTCTCTACCACTTCCTCAATTCGGGCGGGATGAATACGCCCATCAAGGATGAGTTTGTTTAACGCAATCCGGGCCACTTCTCTTTTCACTGGATCAAAGCTAGAGATAGTGACTACCTCAGGGGTATCATCGACAATGAGGTCTACCCCGGTAGCTTGCTCCAACGCCCGAATATTACGACCTTCACGACCGATAAGCCGTCCTTTCATTTCATCGCTGGGTAGAGGGACTGAGGAAACCGTGATCTCTGAGACGACGTCTGTAGTACACCGTTGGACGGTTGTCGCTAGGATTTCTTGAGCTCGCCTGTTCGCTTCCTCTCTCACCTCGTTTTCCCAGGTTCGAACTTGACGTGCTGCTTCATCTTTGACTTCAGATTCTATAGTCTGTAATAAGAGCTGTTTTGCTTCCTCACTGGATACGTTGGCAAGAGCCTCTAATTGCTCCACCTCTTTTTTCTTCAATACTTGAAGCTCATCCTTTATCGTTTCGATGTCCCTTTCTTTTGAATTAAGGTGGCGATCCCGTTTTTCAACAAGCTCTGTTTTCTGGTCCAGTGTCTGTTCTTTTTGAGTGAGGCGATTCTCTACGCGTTGTAATTCGACGCGATGTTCTTTATTTTCAGCTTCAGCAGCCTTCCTGAGTCTAGCGGCTTCTTCTTTGGCGTCAAGAACAACTTCTTTATGCTTTACTGCTGCATCATCTAGTAACTTTCGTGCTTCTTTCTGGGCGCTGCGAATTTGCTGATTCGCTATTATCTGCCTCACGAAGTAACCGGTAAGGATACCCAATATAGAAACAAGACAAACTAAAACATATACATAACTTTCCATTTTCCCTCTTCATTTCAGTAGAATAGACTAAATATTGCATTGTGACTTAAATGATAATCCTTTAATGACCTATCGTCAAATTTCTTGCAGCAGCCCGGCAAAAAAGAAGCAAAATGAGAAAATTGGTTTATGTGCTTTGAGTGTGACGATTAACAGTTAAACAGTGGAAGGAAGGCAAAAAAACGAATAACGATAGATTTAAGATCTATCGACCGACCTAGGAATCATTAAGGATTTATCCTTTGACTCCCTAGAAAGGAGGTGATTCAGCCACACGTTCCCGTACGGCTGCCTTGTTACGACTTCGTCACAGTTACCAGCCCTACTC
>CAZYNG010000080.1:0-4851 GCA_964648615.1 uncultured Dehalococcoidales bacterium
GCTGAAGAGGCAAAAAGGGTGTCTCACGAAACGATGACTAGAGCCGAGAAGATGAGCCAAGGAGCCAAGGAAGCGGCTGAGGAGGCAAAGAAACTGTCCCAGGAAGCAACAAGCAAAG
Organism: uncultured Dehalococcoidales bacterium; assembly: GCA_964648615.1. GTDB lineage: Bacteria > Chloroflexota > Dehalococcoidia > GIF9 > AB-539-J10 > CG2-30-46-19. The sequence continues at coordinate 119 of CAZYNG010000080.1, forward strand.
CTGAGAAAATAAGCCAAGCAGCCAAGGAAGCGGCTGATGAGGCAAAAAGGGCATCTTCGCAAGCAATGAGCATGATCGAGAAACTGGAACAAACAGCCAAAGAAGCTGTTGAAGAAGCGAAAAGAGCATCTCAAGAAACAAAAAGTAAGGCTGAAGAATTAACTAAATCAGTTATAGGGACTATTGAAACAGCGGCAAAAACATCTCAAGAAGCGATGCAAAGGGCTGAGGAAGCCGCCAAGGAAGCTAATGGGGTCGCCAGGGAAGCAATGAACAAAGCCGAACAAATAAGCCAAGTCATCATAGAGGACACTGAAGAAGTAAAGAAAGGTTCTCAAGAGGCAATAAGCAAAGTTGACGAAGCAGCCCAAATGGCTAAGGAAACCGCTGAAGAAACGAGAAGAGCGTCCCAGGAGGCTATAAATAAAGCTGCAGAAATAACCGAAGCATCTAGCAAAACCATTAGAAAATCTACCGAAGAAGCCAGTAAAGCTGTTATCGCCTCAATAAAGACATTCGAACAGGCAGTTAATAGCGCTGAGGAAACAAGTAAATCAGCTAAGAGGGCTGCAATGGCATCAGTACAGGTATTTCAGCAGCTGATAGGCGCACCCCAAAAGGAAAGCCAACGAGCCAAGGAACTTACTGAGGAGCCATCAAAGCTGTTTGAGAAAGCAATAAGTAAAGATGAAATCAGCGAAGAAGAAGAGGAAGAGAAGAAGCCAGTGGAGCCCAGCAAGGAGATCGAGGCACGTTTGAACCTATTAGCCAAAATGTATGCTGCTAACAAGGATAAACATATTGAAGAAGTTGAACAGATCGGGCTGGCAGCGGGCGAAGAAGAAGATGTGGAGCAAGACTAAGCAAAAGCGAAGCTACATGGACCATTGGAGGGGACTTATTTTTCTTCAGGACTTGGAGCCTTGGGGACAAACCCGTGTAAACGGTTAGTAAATGTATTAAGAGGAAAGGTATAATGGGAAAAGGAGGCATATTATGTTGAGTCAGGAAGAGCAATTTCCCGATACTGACATAGACGAAGGAAAAACTGAACAGCAAGTGAAGAGAGTTTCCAAGAAACCGAAGCAAGCCATAGAATCCCTTGCTGAAATTCAACAACGGGCAATGATGGCTTACGCGGCTTATATGGACGCTGAACGTCAGGTACAAGATGCGTATAAAGAGCAAGAGCGCCAGATAGAAAAAGTCTATGAAGGGACTATGCAACGAGATGCGCAGGCTTGTGAGGAAAATATAGCGCAGGCGTTGAAAACCCGTGAGGCGAATAAACAACAAGCTGCGAAGTCTTATGAAGAAAGTGTAGCACAGGCACTAAAAGCTCACGAAGAGGCAGAACAGCAAGCCAGCAGAATTTGTGAGGAAAACATAGCTCAGGCATTAAAAATCCGTGAAGAGGCAGAACAACAAGCCTGGAAGGCTCGGAATGAAGGTATAGAGCGCACATGGCAAATCTTCACTAAGAGCAAGAGCTAGGCAAAAACCTACCTTTTTACCATGTCTCCAGCTACTACAAGGAAGCTAATATATCGACTGTTTCGTAATTATAGCAGCACAGGAATATCATTGAAGATTTCTTCAACTTCTCTGCTAGCATACTGTAATCCCTGTCTCGCTTTCATAGCCGCGATCAAGTCAATTGCTTTGGTGAAGTAGTTTGTCACCTTTCCTAAAGCGGCAAAATCAGACAGAACTACAGAAACATCTGCTGCTCTTTTTTGCCTAGGATAATCCCCACTTCGTATCAGAGCATTCGGGGCTATCGTTTTCAAATTGTCTCCAAGCTCTTTCATTACGTCCATATTCATCTCTCCAGCTGGTGCGGAGATGAGGTAAAGAGCTCTCATCGCATTTTTAGGGTCACACGTGAGTGACAATTCACTTAGAGCCCTATCCATTGCATGGACTCCCTTATTGGTTTCCGCCATCTTGTCCTTAAAGTGAGCTTTGTCTTTGAGCGCCAATTTCTTTCGGCGAATTAGCGATTTACCGCCCCCAATTACTGTCCATCCTGCAAGAGTCTGTATTATATCTCCAGCGTCGAGCATCTTTGATCCAATATACTTTGGCTTCGTCTCTTCACCAGCACAAAGTAGATTGTAAAATGGCTCAACTATCCGGGCATTAATCCTCTCCAGGTTTTCTGCAATTGAGGAATCCTTCCTGATATACCTTTGGTTATCAACAAGAATTATGGCGTCAGCTATTAAATATACCGATTTAAGGCAAATAGCAGTATTGTAAATCGTTCTTGCTTCGGATGTCTCTTCCTGTCGAAAAGGGAGAACAATTATGTTATAAATTGGTTTTCCTACGTAGCGATCCTTTAGGAACCGCGTTAATACCCCTATTGCTCCAGAGCCAGTGCCCCCGGCAGCACCAGCAATCAATAGAAAAGCATCAGTTTCAGGAAATCGTTCCGCTGCCCTTACAGCATCTATGATCTTGTCGCCGTCTTCCCTCGCTATTTCAGCGCCAAGTTCACTTATCTTACCTACTCCATGCCCCCCAGTCTTCTGCCCTCCCACAACAATCCTGTGTTTGTAGTCAGCTTTGATGTTGGATAGTCCACTTAAATCAGCAATGTCTGTATTAATAGCGAAGATATCAGCAATTATGTTAAGTTTGCGTACAACTTGGGCTCTCTTGTTAAGCCAGGCAAACCTATCAGCAATCCTGCCACCACACTGTCCCAGACCCATAACTATTAGCTTCATTCAAGTTATTTTAGCTAAATTCGTATTATGATGTCAACATAGCTATTTCTACTTCGGTGGAGGGGAACAGTTTGGATTATCCGGGTTAGCGCTTAGTGTATTGTGGCGCTTTACGAGCCCGCTTAAGACCGTATTTCTTGCGTTCTTTCACTCTGGAATCTCGAGTGAGCAACCCTTCCTGTCGCAACAGAGATTTAAATAACTCGTTCTGTTTGACTAGAGCTCGGGCAATGCCGTGCTGAATAGCCGTAGCCTGCCCACTCAAACCACCGCCTCTTATCTTTATAGTAGTGTCATAGCTGCCCATGGTTTCAGTAACTCGACCAGGAGCCTCTATTAATTGACGATGTAAAAGACGGGGAAAAACCTCTTGATAAGGCTTACCATTGACAATAATCTTTCCGTCACCAGGGAAAAGTCTGACTCTCGCTATAGCGCATTTACGCCTTCCCGTGCCCCAGACATAAGCTTGCTCATCCATTGAATTTCATCTCCTTTGTAACTTGAACATGATGTGGATGCTCACTCCCGGAATAAACCTTCAGTTTCTTAAACATAGCTTTGCCCAAGCGGTTTTTGGGTAACATTCCCTTAACAGCTATTTCTATTACCTGTGTAGGACGCTTGGAGAACAATTCCTGGAAACTAAGTTCTCTCAACCCTCCAGGATGACCAGAATGCCGATAGTAAATCTTTTGTTTATCTTTCTTACCAGTAATTTTCACCTTGGCAGCATTAAGCACTATAACATAATCACCAGTATCAAGATGAGGTGTATAAATTGATTTATGCTTTCCCATTAACAGTTTAGCTACCTGGGATGCTAATCTACCCAGAACCTGTCCACTGGCATCAACAACCTGCCACTCTCGCTTAATCTCTGCAGCGCTACAACTAGGAGTCTTCATTGCTGAACTCCCAGAGGTTTACAATAATTAACCTTATTCAAGAACAAACCATAAGCAGGAGCTCTGGGACCAGCCAGGCCAAAAATTCTCGCCTCCATAATATTCTTAAGATCTTCGATTCCAATTCTACCTGATCCCAGTTTAATCAGGAGGCCAATGGTATTGCGTATTTGGTGAGGCAAGAATGAATCAGCTACCATCCGAAAAGCGATTAAACACTGCTTTTTCTCAACCTCCGCTTTGTAAACATTACGCACCGCGTTCTTTGGACTATTTAAAGAGGTAACAAAGGATGTAAAGTCATGGCTACCAACAATAAGCTGGCACGCTTTATTCATCAGGTTTGTATCCAACGTACTGGAAACATGCAAAGCAAAGCCTTCGTTGAATGGAGACCGCGATTCAGTATTCAGGATATAGTAACAATATTCCCTGCTCAAAGCATCCCGCCTGACATTAAAATCATCGCTAGTTCGACAAGCCGCCTTGACCACTATATTTGTAGGAAGGTAATAATTTAACGCCTTTACCATCGTCATAGTGGATAATCCTTCTCTCGCCCAAAAGCTTACTACTTGCCCCTTAGCATGCACACCGGCATCGGTTCTGCTAGCTGCCAAAACTCGACTACTCCAACCACAAAACTTGTTGATAGCCTTTTCCACCTCATCTTGAATAGTCGGCAATCCAAGTTGCCATTGAAAACCATAATACTTTGTACCATCGTATTCTATAACCAGAACATATTTTGTAAGAGCCACTATTCAATTAATTGGATCTGTACCAGGCGAGCATTGTCTCCGACACGGCGTCTCAATTTAATCAACCGAGTATAGCCTCCAACCCGGCTAGAATACGTTGGAGCAACCTCATTAAAGAGCTTTTCAACTACCTTCTTGTCCGTAACAAGTGCCAAGACATGACGTCTCGAAGCAAGACTACCATCTTTCCCTAAGGTGATCATTCTTTCAGCTAAACTACGGACCTCTTTGGCTTTAGCCTCCGTAGTGATAATCCTTCCATGAGTTAACAAATCGGCTACTTGATTTCGGTACAGTGCCCATCGATGACCTGTCGGTCTGCTTAACCT
>CAZYNG010000081.1:0-4833 GCA_964648615.1 uncultured Dehalococcoidales bacterium
AAATTTTATCTCCAAAGAATATAGAAGGGTAAGTTTTCATGGGACAGAAGCTAAACTAATTCAATTGCAGGCTGAGGCGATCGGTATCCCCTTGTTGCAAAAAGAAACTACGTGGAATGGATATGAGCGGGAATTCAAAGATGCAGTGCGAAGTTTAATTCCTGACGGTGTAGAGGGCATGGTTTTTGGCGATATTTATCTCCAGGAGCATAAAGATTGGGTGGAACGTGTTTGCGGAGAGTTGGGGATTGAAGCGATTGAGCCACTCTGGGGTCAAGAGCCAGAAAAAATTCTCCTCGAGTTCATAGATACAGGTTTTGAAGCAATGATAGTTAGTGCTAAAGCTGATTTATTTGATGAGGCATGGATTGGGCACAAGGTGGATAGGGAATTTTTGAGATACCTGCAGGATAGAAATATTGACATTTGTGGGGAAAATGGTGAATATCATACCCTTGTAACCTGTGCTCCAATGTTCAAGGGGAAAATAAAAATAACCAGGAGCAGACCAATTGTGCGGGATGATTACCGGTTTTTGGATACGCTGAAATATTCGTTTGCGCGGATAGAAAGATGACATAATCCAGGCACCAGGTTATCCAAAATCGCATGTATGGAAAATGAAACTACTCGACCTGGTTCTTTGGAAATGATTCAAGCAGAGCAGTACTAATCGCGTATCGTATTGACATGTGCAGTTTTTGGAAGTATAATATCTCTTTCCTTCATTGCTAAATAACTAGTTTTGTCCCCTTTTGATTGTGTGAGGTAGAAATGTGGTTGTATTTGGGACAGGCAAAAAATCTAGTTTATAAGACGCGCATTTAAGTGAGACTGCGAGGTGTTTATGCCCTTGCAGCCTTTTTAGTTTATTAATCTTTAGCAGTGGGGCAGGGCGTACTGTTCACTATGCATTGAATAAGGGATAAGGAGGTGAGTAGGTATGGCAATTGAGCGATGGCGTCCCTGGGAAGAGTTCAGGGGAATGGATAGGATGATGGATGAAATGCTAAGACACCCGTTGGTACCGTGGAGGCGTCCATTAACCTGGTGGAGGGTACCAACCGAGGAACTAGGCTGGATGCCAGGAGTAGAGGTGTATGAGAAAGCAGATAAATTCGTGGTGCGAACTGAGCTTCCCGGGATGAAGAAGGAAGAAATTGATGTCTCTGTAGTTGGAGACACTCTGACCATCAGTGGAGAGCGAAAAGCTGAATCTGAAGTCAAGGAAGAGGATTACCACCGCTGCGAGCTATGCTACGGCAAGTTCTCTCGGTCTGTTGGCTTGCCCGCAGCGGTAAATGCTGCCAAAGTGGATGCTAGCTACGAAAATGGCATCTTAGAGATTACTTTGCCTAAGGTGGAGGCAGCTAAACCAAGGAAGGTCGCGGTCAAAGCTAGAGAGACCAAGGCCAAATGAATTGATTTCGCCCTGCTCCCTGCAAAAGCTCAGGAGGGAAAATGATACGAGAGGTTAAGATCTATACCACGCCCGGCTGCCCTTCAAGCCCATCGCTACCTTCAGAGATTGAAGCTATAAAGGAGGACACAAACTATGGCAATACTTTCTGCTAGTGAGCTTGTGGAAGTTGCTCTAGGGATCGAGAGGAACGGGATAGCCTACTACGGAGCGCTGGCTGAATCAACCATTGATGCCTCACTGAAAGGCACTTTCAACGATTTGGCTGATATGGAACGAAAGCACGTGGGAATCTTCCAAAACATGCTCGACTCCGTGGGCAAATATCGACCACCATATGCCAGTGAAAGTGAACAGGAATATGAGCTTTACCTTAAGGCACTCGTTGACTCCGCCGTGTTCGCTGACGATAAGGTTGCTCTTCAGATGGCGCGAAGCGCCGCTAACCCCGCTGAGGCGATCCAAATAGCAATGGGCGCAGAGAAGGACTCCATTCTATTCTACAACGAGATGCGCGACCTTGTGCCTGAGCGAGAGCGGCCAATCGTCGATGGAATAATCAATGAGGAGAAGTCTCATCTAAGGCAGCTCTCCAGTCTTAAAAAGGAATTTGCTTATAAAGGAGAGTAAAGATGCAACAAGAGGAAGCAAAGAAAATGGTGGGGATACTCCAGGACGCAATCAGGATGGAGGTAGAAGGTAAGGAGTTCTATCAACAGGCAAGCCAGAAAAGCAGCAACAGGCTAGCTAAAGAGCTATTTCAAAGGTTGGCCATTGAAGAAGATGAGCACAGTAAGAAATTTGAGGAAATATTTCAAGCGCTTAAGAAGGGTCAGGATTGGCCTGATGTGAAACCGCCGTCTGCGAAAGGGAAGCAGCTTAAGTCTATATTTGCCCAGGCCACTAAAGAGATGGGTAGTGAAATTAAGGTAGCCGAGTCTGAACTTAAGGCTATTAAGACGGCCATAGATATGGAGATCAAGACTTATGATTTCTACCGCTCCCGAAGCGAACAAAGCGCCTTTCCTGTGGAAAAGCGGTTCTATCAAGCCCTGGCTGCCGAGGAGCGGGGACATCAACTTGCCCTCCTCGACTCCTATGAATACTTTACTGACCCGGCAGGATGGTTTACTGTAAAAGAACGCTGGACTTTGGAAGGAGGGTGAGCGAGTAATTAGGAGCGTCTGTATGAGTGATGTTATGCTGAGCATCAGACAGTTAACTGTGGAGGTGGAAGGCAGGAAACTCTTACACAACATAGGTTTGGAAATCAAATCTGGCGAGACTCATGTCCTCTTCGGTCCCAAGTCGATGTTGAGGGGCTACCACCAATGCTCAGTGCCGAATTGTGCCGAGCTGTTGAAGCTAGCGAAAAGGATCTTATGTAGATAAGGCTACCAGGGCAAGACTCAGCGATTGAGCTTGAAAGGAAATAAACATAAGGAGGTAACAAATGAATTTATTGGCGTTACGCAAATTGAGGTATGGGTTGTATGTGGTTGGTTCCAAGAAGGATGATAAGCTTAATGGGCTGATTGCCAATGGGATTAGTCAGGTCAGCGCTGTGCCAGCTAATTTTGTCCTCTCTATAAATAAGGAAAACCTTACCCATGAATTTATCAAAGCAAGCAAGGTGTTATCGTTTGCAGTTCTCTCTAAAGAGACGCCATTGAGCTTCATCGGCCGCTTTGGCTTCAAGTCCGGAAGGGAGATAGATAAATTTAAGGGTATAAATTTCAAGATAGGTAAGACCGGAGCGCCGATAGTTATGGATAACACGCTGGCCTATGTCGAAGCCAAAGTCATCAATGAAGCAGATCTGGAGACTCACACCGTATTCATAGTTCAAATGGTGGATAGCGATATCGTCAAGGATGGTGAGCCAATGACCTATGACTACTATTCCGAAGTCAGGCGAGGGCCCACTTCAAAGAAGGCACCACTTTATATTGAACAGATAACGGTGATAAGGGCTGAAAAGTATCAGTGCCGCCGCTGCGGTTACATCTATGACCCCGAGTTTGGAGACCCGGATGGTAATGTTTCGCCCGGGACTCCATTCGAGTTGCTGCCTGATGACTGGAAATGCCCTATTTGTGGTGCCACTAAAAACTATTTTGACAAGCTGGAAAGCTCGTCAGAGTGATGAGGGACGATGGATATTAAAACGCTGTATCAAGTAAGTTACGGGATGTATGTAGTAACCTCGACCAAAGAGGGCAAGTTTAACGGTCAAATCGCCAATACCATATTTCAGGTGACCTCCGAACCGCCCACGGTTGCAGTGAGTATCAACAAACAGAACCTCACCCACGAGTTTATCCGCGACAGCCGTGTTTTCGCCGCTTCAATTTTATCGCAGGATACCCCTCTGAGTTTTATAGGGAATTTCGGTTTCAAGTCGGGAAGAGATATCGACAAACTTGCTCAGGTAAGCTATAAGACAGGAAAAACTGGGGCACCTGTAGTCCTGGATCACACCTTAGGTTATCTCGAAGTAAAGGTAATTAATGAAGTGGATGTTGGGACGCATACTATCTTCACAGGGAACGTGGTGGAAGCAGAGACTCTAAGAAGCGGAGAGCCGATGACCTATGCCTATTACCATATAGTAAAGAGGGGCACAGCACCGAAAACTGCCCCTACATATATAAAGGAGGAGGAAGTCAAGAAAATGGCAAAATACCGATGCACCGTTTGTGGCTATATATATGACCCTGAAAAGGGCGACCCCGATGGTGGGATAGCTCCGGGAACACCGTTTGAAGAAATACCGGATGACTGGGTATGCCCTGTATGTGGAGCTGCCAAGAGCGATTTCGAAAAAGTAGAAGACTGATGAGAGTGTGACAATGATAGAGAATTTAAACAAAGAACAATTGGGAAGGGGTCAAAAATGTCCCAAGCAATAATAATTTATGAAACCAGAAGTGGCAATACAGGAGCAATGGCAAAAGCAATCGAAGATAGGATGAAAGAGGCTGGAGTTGAAGTCCTATCGAAAAGGACTGTAAATGCAACAGCAGATGATCTCAAAAACGTTGATGCTGTGGTTCTTGGTGCCCCAACCTATCATCATGACATGATCGCTTCGATGAAGACATTCCTTTTCGAGATGGAAAAGGCAGATTTAAATGGAAAGATTGGGGCAGCGTTCGGATCCTTCGGATGAAGCGGCGAATCTGTCCAAATGATGACTGACACCATGAAGCACATCTTTGGAATGAATGTAATAGAACCAGGATTGAAAATACTGCGCGAGCCAAGCGAAAGTGGCTTAAAACAATGCCAGGAATTCGGAAGGACAATTGCCGAAAAAATGGGAACTAAGTAATCTCATTAAACTAAGGAGGTAAGGAAATGAAATTTGGAGACATTCTAAAAAGCCAAGAAGCTGAGGGAAGGGAAAAACA
>CAZYNG010000082.1:0-4783 GCA_964648615.1 uncultured Dehalococcoidales bacterium
CACCATAAATCTAGCTTGATTATACCCAAAAGACTATAGCTTGGGTACTTGTTCATATAATTGGCGATATATCGTTTTTTGTAATGTTATGCCTTTCGCATAATGTTATTTGTGTTATAATTCATTAAAACGAAGTTAGGAGTTAAAATTATGGAAGCTAAAGCTCAATATGAAGCGAAGCCGTGGCTTAAGTGGTATCCTGAAGGAGTTCCCGCCGAGGTGGATGTTCCCGAGAGGTCTGTTCCTGAGGTTTTTGATGAAGCGGTGGAGAAATGGGGGAATAGAACCTCCTTAATATTCTATGGGAAAAAGATGAATTACCGAGAGTTAAAAGACCAGGTCGACAGGTTTGCTACCGCCTTATGCGATTTGGGAGTTAAGAAAGGTGATAAGGTTGCTTTATTCCTTCTAAATTGTCCTCAATTCGTTATAGCTTACCTTGGAGCGCTTAAAGCAGGAGCCGTTATCACGCCGATTAGCCCTATGTATGTTAGCAATGAGGTCAAGCATCAACTTGAAGATAGCGAAGCCAAGGACATCGTTTGCCAGGATTTACTTTATGACCGTGTTGAAAAAACAGGAGTCAAGCTAAGGAATGTTATCTTAACTGGTATCGGGGAATATCTACCTAGCGTCAAGAAATTCGTGGGGAGCAGTGTTCTGAGAAATATATATAAGAAAATGGAAGTGCCATCAACGAAAATTTTTGAAAGGGAGGGTTTCCATCAATTTCAAGATTTAATTAAGAAATATCCTCCAAATCCACCGAGAATCGAGATTAACCCCAGGGAGGACCTGGCTGTGCTCCCTTACAGCGGAGGCACAACAGGGCTGCCTAAAGGTATTATGCTCACTCATTACAACTTAATCGTCAATGAAGCTCAATCCCAAGCCATGTGGTTGCCGTTTTTCGAAGAGGGCACGGAGGTTGTGATAGCTTATTTGCCCTTTTATCATATTTATGGTCAAGTAGTAATTATGCTTGGCGGATTGATTTGGGGGTATACTCTGGTCATATTTACTACCCCTGACCTTGATGATATTTTGCATGCTATTGGAACCTATAAAGCAACAATATTCTTTAGCGTTCCATCTTTATATGATGTTCTCAAGGACTATGAGAAGACTGACAGGGTGGATTGGAGACGTTTCAAGGCACTTATCTCGGGTGCTGATGCTCTTCTTGCGGATGTTGCCAAGGGCTTTGAAAGGCGGACAGGCGTAAAAATACACGAGGGTTATGGGTTAACTGAGACTAGTCCGGCAACTCATGTTAACCCGAAGGGGAGAATAAAGTTTGGTTCGTTAGGAATACCTCTGCCTAGCACTATGGCAGCAATCCTTCATCCCGAAGAGAATGAGTTTCTTCCTCTTGGAGAAACAGGCGAAATTGCTATCAAGGGCCCACAGCTAATGAAGGGCTACTGGAAAAACCCTGAAGAAACCAGCGAGAAGTTGGTCAATATTGATGGTGAAACGTGGTTGAGGACAGGTGATCTGGGAAGTATGGATGACGAAGGTTATTTTCATTTTTATGATAGAAAGAGGGATTTGATTAAGTATAAAGGTTATTCAGTTTTTGCTCGGGAAGTGGAAGAGGTTTTAAAGAATCACCCTAAAATAAGAGAGGCAGGGGTTGTTGGGGTTCGCGATCCCCGGGTTGGGGAGAACGTTAAAGCGGCAGTAGTCCTTGAAACTGATGCGAGGGGGAAATTGTCTGAAGAGGACATTATCGAGTATTGTAAGGAAAATCTAGCCCATTATAAAATTCCCAAGATTGTGGAGTTTAGGGGAGAAATCCCAAGGACGGATGTTGGTAAAGTCTCTCGTAGAGAACTAAGGGAGGAATTGGAATAAAGATGGCTTCTTCCTTTTTAGAGGTTGAAAATCTAACTAAGCGCTTTGGCGGTCTCGTCGCGGTTAACAATGTTAGCTTCCACGTTGAAGCAGGGGAGATTGTAGCCCTGATAGGTCCAAACGGCTCAGGAAAGACGACCTTACTCCGGTGCATACTCGGTATATTAAAGCCTACTTCAGGCAATATAAAATTTAAAGGTGGGGACATTACCGGACATAAAACTTGGGACATTGTTACGAGAGGGATAGCGGGGACATTCCAAGTGGTAAAGCCTTTTCGCCGCTTACCCTGTATTGCCAATGTTATGGTAGCTTGTCTTTCTCCCGGGGCAGCAAAGAGAGGGGAATGGGTCAAAAGGGTAGAGATAAAGGCACGAGACGCCTTAGAGTTTGCTGGAATTGCTAACTTGGCACGGGAACGAGCCTCTGTTCTATCCCACGGTGACTTAAAGCGCCTGGAAATAGCCAGGGCGATTGCCACTGAGCCTGATTTGCTATTGCTCGATGAGCCATTTGGTGGGCTCAGTCCTGCTGAAACAGAGCTTTTGGCGAGATCGATGAAAAGATTGCATAAAGGGGGGAGGTTTGGTAGGTTACATAGTGAAGGGGCGGCTATGCTTATTGTGGAACATAAGTTAACTGAACTCATGAGAATAGTTGATAGGGTGATTGTGCTTAACTTCGGAGAAATTATTGCTGAGGGTACCCCGCAGGAAATAGCCGAGGATAAAAAGGTAATCGAAGCTTACACTGGCAGGGAGGTAATTGAAATTGCTCCTTGAGATAAAAGATGTGTCTGTTTCTTACGATACTGCCATGGTATTAAGTGAAGCAAACTTGGGTGTTGATAGCGGAGAGTTAGTCAGCCTTGTAGGGCCAAACGGTGCTGGGAAAAGCACGTTACTACGCACTATAGCTGGATTAATAAATTGGGAGAAGGAAATAACAAAAGGGATGAGGAAAGAACTTGCAAATATAAGTTTCCAGGGGAGTATAACATTTGAGGGAGAGAAAATCGACAAACTGCCGCCACACGAGGTAGCTAAGAAAGGGTTGATTCTTTGCCCGGAGAGAGGGAGGCCGTTTGGTGAACTGACTGTCCTTGAAAATTTAAAAGTCGGCGCTCACCTTTGTAAGAGTAGAGAAGAGATGGAAGGAAATTTGGACAGGGTTTACGAATTATTCCCTGTGTTAAAGGAGCGAAGGAAGCAGATATCGGGAACGTTATCCGGCGGGGAGCGGGCAATGCTTGCTATCGGCAGGGCATTAATGTATCACACTAAGCTTCTATGCATTGATGAACCTTCAACAGGGCTTGCCCCTAAGGTAAAGGATGATTTGTTCCAACGGGTAAAAGAAATTTATGCATTGGGTATCACGATCCTCCTGGTTGAACAGGATGTTAGTTTCGCCTTTGAGCTAGCAAGTAGAAATTATGTCCTTTCTCGAGGAAAGGTAATCGCTGAAGGAACAGCTGAAGAACTGTTAACGAATGAAACTATAAGAAAAACATATTTGGGCCTGTAATTTATCTTTGTTCCAATCTTTGTTCCAGGTGTAAGGGGGCATTACAGGCTCTACAATATTGCCGAGTGGCAACATTGGTTAATTTGCATCTCGGGCATTCTACTTCAATCTTATCTCTGAACCAGCTAGTGAGCCCTTGGGGCATAAAGAGTAGAACTAATATCACTATAAAGGCGAAGATTAACGTTCGGAACTGCGGAATGACCCCCCGTAAAATTTCCATGAGGGGATAGAGGATATAAACGCCTGTTACTGGTCCATAAATAGTCGCGATTCCTCCGAAAATTGTCCATATGATTGGCTGAAATGAGAAAAAGAGTGTCAAGTTTGAAGGGCCAGCGATCTGTAAAAAATGGGCGGATAAACCTCCGGCAATTCCAGCAAAGAAGCCGCTTATGCAAAAAGCTAATAGTTTATATTTCGTTGTGTTAATTCCTGAAGCTCGAGCTGTAATCTCGTCTTCCCGAATGGCGTGAAGAATAACCCCAGTTCTAACAAAGGTGCTTTTCGCATCAGTGAGCTTCCACAGTATAAGCACTGAAGCTATCATGACAATCAATGCAATGTAATAAGTAACTACTCGGGAGTCTGAAAGAGGGCTTATTCCATAGAGGCCCAGTTCACCACCGGTAAAATCAGGAAAGGCAAGCACAATCCCGGTGAGCATTATGGGAAAAGCCAGGGTAACCAGGGCTAAGTAATGTCCTCTTAGCCTTAAAGCAGGTATTCCTACAACCAGTCCCGTCAATACAGCAAACAGAGCTCCAAGAGGTATTGTTACCACGGGGGGCAAACCAAGCTCTAAATTTAATAGAGCTGTGGCGTAAGCGCCGACTCCGAAGAAGACAGCGTGCCCAAAATTCACCTGCCCGGTGAAGCCCGATAAGAAATCCCAACTGGCGGCGTAAATAGCATATATGCTCGTGAAGATTAAAATGCCCAAGATGTAAGGATTACTGGTGATAACAGGCACGAAAAATAAAAACAAGAGGAAGAAGAAAGCTATTGCCGTTCCCGGAATGGCTAATATCTCCCCCTGAAATCTCTTACTTAGCCGCCAGGCATAATCTCTCATTATAACCTTTCCTCCTCAAAAGCCACGCCAAATAAACCTTCAGGTCTTATTAGAAGCACCGCGACCATTATGGCAAGAGCGATTGCTTCTTTTATAAAGGAGATCGTGGGGAATAAGAAAACAACTAGAGTCACAGTGTATCCTAAGATAAAAGCCGCGACGAAACTCCCTTTGAGACTTCCTAACCCTCCAAGGACAACAACAGCTAATACCATTACAAGGGGGTGCATCCACATGTGAGGTTGTATTGTCCATATCGGCGCTACCATTGCTCCAGCAACTGCTGCCAGGGCTACTGCTATAGCCATTGTTGTCAGGCATATT